>JBKJSU010000125.1:0-2677 GCA_046594415.1 Casimicrobiaceae bacterium
GTACGCTTCGTGTCGCCGGGCACCACCACCGAGGCCGCACTGTCGTTGATGCACGTGCTCGGATTCAGGCATCTGCTGGTGATCGACGGCGCGCGCGTCTACGGCCTGGTATCGATGCGCGACTTGGCCTTCCAGATCGTGCGTCGTGGCGAGGGTCGGTTCGAGGCCGCCGTGCGCGATGCTGGCGCCGGGTCGACGTCATGATGGCCCGCGCGCATGTCCGCCTCCGCCCTTCGCAATCGATGCCTGGAGAATGCTGATGGATAGCCTCCTTTCACCCCGCCGCCGGCTGCTCCTGCAGGGACTCGGCGCGGCCGCGCTGGCGGCCGGATGCGGCCAACCGGACCGCTCCGCCGTGCAGTTCGGCGGTCCGACGATGGGTTCGACGTACACGGTGAAGATCGCGGGTCCGCACCTCGATGCGGCAACGGCAACGGCCGCGCGCCGGGCCGTGGAGGACGCGCTGACGGGCGTCGTCGACCGGATGTCCGCCTATCGCGACAACTCCGAACTATCACGGTTCAACCGGTACCGCGGCCCGGCGCCATTCGCGCTCTCCGGCGACACGTTTGCCGTGTTCCGGCTGGCGCAAGAGGTGAGCGCCGCCACCGGTGGCGCGTTCGACATCACCGTCGCGCCGGTCGTCGACGCATGGGGCTTCGGTCCCGGTCGCGTGCAGCGCGTGGTGGATGACGCGGAAGTGGCAACGCTGGAATCACGCGTCGGCTGGCGGATGCTGGCGCTGGACGAACGCGACGCGACGGTTGCCAAGGCCCGGGCGGATGTGCGCGCCGACCTGTCGGGCATTGCGAAGGGCTGCGCCGTCGACCGCGCCGCGCTGGCACTCGATGCGCTGGGCCTCGGCGATTACATGGTCGAGGCCGGCGGCGAAATTCGCACCCGCGGACACAACACGCACGGCCGGCCGTGGCAGATCGCCATCGAGCGTCCCGATGCCGTTCCGCAACAGGCGCATCGCATCGTGCCGTTGTCGGGATTGGCCATGGCCACGTCCGGCGACTACCGGATCTACTTCGAACGCGACGGTGCGCGCTATTGCCACGAGATCGATCCGGCAACGGGTCGCCCGATCAATCACGGGCTCGCATCGGTGACCGTGGTGGCCGCGAATTGCGGTTACGCGGACGCGATGGCCACCGCGCTGATCGTGCTGGGCCCCGCCAGGGGCCATGCGCTCGCCGTGGCGCTGCACGTCGCGGCGCACTTCATCGTGCGCGAAGGCGACGGCGGATTGCGCGAGTTCGCAACGCCGGCGTTCGCCACGCTCGGCGGCCGCCTCGTTGCGGGCTGAACGGAATCCCGATGACGCTGTTGACCGTATTCCTGCTGGCGCTGGCGCTGATCGGCGCCGGCGTGCTGGCGATGGCCGTCGGCGTCATTTTCCGGCGTCCGTGTCTGCGCGGTTCGTGCGGCGGACCGGAAGCGGCGACGCTGAAGGGCGAGCGACTCTCCTGCGCGACTTGTCCGAATCGCGGGCGCAAGCAATCGCCACACTGAGTTCGCACTACTGCGCCCGGCAGGGCCTCCCGCTCGCCAGCGCGCTGCAGCACACGGCCTCGGGCCGCGTTGCCTGCCGGACACCCCGCCGCGCGGGGTGAACAGCAACCCAACTGTCACCGGATTGCAAAGTCGGCCCGTTAGGGTGGCGGGGTTCGCGTTCCTTTCCCCGGCCCCATTACAGACAGGCAATTTTCGATGACGATCAAGTCCGGCACCACCCTAGTCGCCTTCGACGACGACCAGGACACCAACACTTCGCCCAATCCTTCCTTCGACAGCGTGCTGAGCGCGCGCCTCTCCCGGCGCTCGTTGCTCAAGGGCACGATGGGCCTCGCCACCGGCACGTTCTTCGGCGGCAGCCTCATGGCCTGCGGTGACGACGAAAGTCCAGCCGCGGCCCCATTGAAGACACTGAAGCTCGACTTCACCGCCGTCGGCAAGAGTCTTGCCGACACGGTGGTGGTTCCGCCGGGTTATACCGCCAGCGTGCTGTTCCGGCTGGGCGACCCCATTGCCGCCGGTGTGGCCGAGTACCTCAATACCGGTGCGGACCCCGCCGCCTCGTATGCGCAGCGCGCCGGCGATCACGCCGACGGGATCCAATACTTCGGCATGGGCAGTGGCGGCGCCTATGCACCCACGGCAAGCGACCGCGGCCTGCTGGTGATGAACCACGAGGCGATCACGCCGCTGTTCCTGCACGTCAACGGCCCTACAATCGTCAACAACGTCCGCACGGTCAGCGACGAGGTGGTCAAGGAACTGAACGTGCACGGCGTGTCGATCATCGAGGTGAGCAAGACCGGCTCCACCGTTGCGTACAGTCGTTCCTCGGCCTATAACCGGCGGATCACCACCAACGCCGAAATGCTGTTGGCGGGCCCCGCTGCCAAGGCGGCCACCATGATCACGAAATACTCGGTGGACGGTTCGCGGACGCGTGGCACGGTCAACAACTGCGCCCACGGCTACACGCCCTGGGGCACTTATCTCACCTGCGAGGAAAACTGGAACGGCTACTTCGTCAACAAATCCGCCAATATCCCGGCCGAGCAGCGCCGCTACGGCATCAGCGCCAACGGCTTCGGCTACCGCTGGCACGAGCATGATGAGCGCTTCGACGCCGTGCGTCACCCGAACGAACCCAACCGCTTCG
>JBKJSU010000228.1:0-3851 GCA_046594415.1 Casimicrobiaceae bacterium
AAGCGATACACGCGGTGCGGGATGTTGCGCTCCTTGGCCTCGGTTTCGGAGAGGCCGATGCGCGCCAGTTCCGGATCCGTGTACGTGCACCAGGGGATGTGCGGCGACGGTTTGGCCCACCATAGCCGGAAGATGGCATGGCGCAAAACGATGCCGGCGTGATGCTCGGCCACGTGCGTGAACTGATAGCCGCCGGCAACGTCGCCCACGACGAAGACATGGGGATTGGTCGTGCGCAGGTGCGCGTCGACGACGATGCGGCCGTGGTCGACGTTGACGCCGGCGACGTCGAGGCCCAGGCCCTCGATATTGGCCCGCCGGCCCGCAGCCAGCAGCAGGTGCGTGGTGGCGATCGTCTGCTCGGTTCCATCCTTGTGCCTGACCGTGGCCGTGATCGCGCCCGCGCTTCCCCGCACCGCCGTGACGGACGATTCGAAATGGAAGGTGATGCCTTCTTCGTGCAACTGGCGCGCGACCACGGCGGCGACGTCGGCATCCTCGCGCGGCAGGATGCGTGGCGCGATGTCGACCACCGTGACCGCGGTGCCCAACCGGCACAGCGCCTGCGCCAGCTCGCAGCCGATCGGGCCGCTGCCCACCACCAGCAGCGACGGCATTGGCTCGCGCACGTCGAACAGCGTTTCGTTGGTGAGGTAAGGCGTGGTCTCGAGACCCGGGATCGGCGGGATGCCCGGGCGGGAGCCCGTCGCGATCACAAAGGTCCGCGCGGTCAGGGTGCGGCCGTTCACGACGAAGGCGTCCGGCGCGACAAACGCGCCCGCGCCGAAGTTGACGTCCACGCCGAGGCCCCGGAAGCGCTCCGGACTGTCATTGGGCTCGATGCCGGCGATCACGGCACGCACGCGCTCCATCACGTGGGCCAGGTCCACGTCGGGGTTTGCCGGAGGCAGCGCCCAGCGGCCGGCATTGCGCATCTGATACGCAACGCGGGCGGACTTGAGGAGCGACTTCGACGGCACGCAGCCGTACCAGAGGCAATCGCCGCCGAGCTTGTGCTTCTCGACCACGGCCACCTTGGCGCCCAGGGCCGCGCCGCCTGCCGCCACGACCAGGCCGCCGGCGCCGCCGCCGATTACAACGATGTCGAACTCGGGCTTGGCCAACGAGGGTCTCCGGAAGGGTAGGGGCAAGGCAACATCGGCCAACCTGCGCCGTCCTGCTGACGGTCGTCGGCAGGGCGCCAATCTTACCTCGACAGTGGTGGCCGACAGGCCGGTCGGCGCGGCCGATGCCGGGTTGCGGGGCCTAGTGAAAATCGCGCGAATGCGTGGGCAGCGTGCCCAGCAGCGGCGACAGGTCGACCAGGCGTCCGGCGATGAGGTGGACGACGTCGCCTTCGCGCTCGACGCGGCCGTACACGCCCAGCAGCCGCGAGCCCAGCAGTTCGCGGCGTTGACGATCGGAGAGATCGCGCCAGACGATCACGTTGGTGGATCCCGTTTCGTCCTCGAGGGTAACGAACACGACGCCGCTGGCCGTGTCGGGGCGCTGGCGGCCCACCACGATGCCGGCCGCGCGGGCGATGCGGCCGTGCGGCGTGCGCAGGATCTCGGTGGCCGTCAGCATGCGGCGCGCCGCGAGTTGGGAGCGCAGGAGGGCCAGCGGATGGCGGCCGAGGGTGAGGCCCAACGCGTGATAGTCGGCGACGATGTCCTGGCCTTCGGTGGGCACGTCGAGTGCCGGCGCCGTCTCGGTGAACGTGGCGCCGGCCAGCAGCGGCGGCAGTTTTTCAACCCCGGCCACGTCCCACACCGCGGCATGCCGGTGGCCCGCCACGGTGGCCAGCGCACCCGCGGCGGCCAGTGCGGTGAGATCGCGACGGTCGAGCCGCGCTCGATGTGCGAGATCGGCCACGTCGGTGAAGGGGCGCACCGTGCGCGCCGCGACGATGCGTTTGGCACTCTCTTCCTTGAGGCTCGCGACAAGACGCAAGCCGAGGCGCAAAAAAGGGGTCAGGTTCACATTTAAAAAAGAGGCCAGGCTCGATTTTTCTGCAGGAACGTTCCCGGCACCCGCCGTCATCCGCGAAAAAATCGAGCCTGGCCCCTTTTTTATGTCGTGTTCCAGCGTGCAGTCCCACGCACTGATCGTGACATCGACGTTGCGGATGTCGACCCCATGCCGCCGCGCATCCTGCACCAGCTGCGACGGTGCATAGAAGCCCATCGGCTGCGAATTGATCAGCGCGGCGCAGAACGCGGCGGGGTGGTAGTGCTTCAGCCACGCCGACACGTACACCAGCAGCGAGAAGCTGGCGGAGTGCGATTCGGGGAAGCCATATTCGCCGAAGCCCAGGATCTGCTGGTAGATCTGCCGCGCGAAGGCCTCGGGGAGGCCGCGCGCGCCCATGCCGTCGATCAATCGCTGCTCGAATTTCTCGAGGCCGCCCTTGCGCCGCCAGGCGGCCATCGATCGGCGCAGCTGGTCGGATTCGCCCGGCGTGAAGCCCGCCGCGACGATGGCAAGTTGCATCACCTGCTCCTGGAAGATGGGCACGCCGAGGGTGCGTTTGAGCACGCTCTCCACTGCGGGACTGGGATAGGTGACGGCTTCCTTGCCCTGCCGGCGCTTCAGGTACGGATGCACCATGCCGCCCTGGATGGGGCCGGGCCGCACGATGGCCACCTGGATCACGAGATCGTAGAAACACGCGGGCCGCAACCGCGGCAGCATCGACTGCTGCGCGCGCGATTCGATCTGGAACACGCCCACCGTATCGGCGCGCTGGCACATCGCGTAGACGGCGGGATCCTCTGCCGGGATGTCCTGCATTGCCAGCGGCGCGCCGCGCTGCTGGCCGATCATGACGAGTGCGCGTTGAATGGCCGTGAGCATGCCGAGCGCCAGGCAATCGACCTTCAGCAGGCCCATCGCATCAAGGTCGTCCTTGTCCCACTGGATGACGGTGCGATCCTTCATTGCCGCGTTTTCCACCGGCACCATGCGCTCCAACAGCCCGCGCGCGATGACAAAACCGCCCACGTGCTGCGACAGGTGCCGCGGAAAGCCCTGCAGCGCGCCGGCCAGCCTGGTGAGCCGCACCACCACCGGATTGTCAGGATCGAAGCCGGCTTCGCGGATGCGCGCGGGATCGATCGCGCGGCCATCCCACCACGCGAACATGCCGGTGAGGCGATCGACCTGCGCGAGATCGAGCCCCAGCGCCTTGCCCACGTCGCGCACCGCGCTCTTCGGACGATAGGTGATCAACGTGGCGGCCAGCGCCGCGCGGTCGCGGCCATACTTGTTGTAGACGTACTGCATCACTTCTTCGCGCCGCTCGTGCTCGAAGTCGACGTCGATGTCGGGCGGTTCGTTGCGTTCGCGGCTGATGAAGCGCTCGAACAGCATGTTCATCCGCGAGGGGTCGACCTCGGTGATGCCCAGCGCATAGCAGACGGCCGAGTTGGCGGCCGAACCACGGCCCTGGCACAGGATGTCCTTCGAGCGTGCAAAGGCCACGATGTCATGCACGGTGAGGAAGTAGGGCTCGTAGCGCAGCTCGCTGATCAGTGCTAATTCGTGCTCGATCATCCGGCGCACTTCCGGCGGCGTGGCCTCGGCGCGGCGATAGCGGCGGATCAATCCCGCATCCACCAGATCGCGCAGGTGGCCGGCCGGCGTGGCGCCGGGCGGCACCACTTCCTCCGGATACTCGTAGCGCAGTTCGTCCAGCGAAAACGTGCAGCGCTGCGCGAGATCGATCGTGGCATCGAGCAGCGGGCGCGGATACAGTGTGGCCAGCCGCGCGCGCGAACGCAGGTGCCGCTCCCCGTTGGGAAAGAGGCCGTAGCCGCATTCCGCGAGGGGCGTGCGCAGCCGGATGGCCG
>JBKJSU010000498.1:0-8453 GCA_046594415.1 Casimicrobiaceae bacterium
TTCGTCGGGCTTGCGATTGTTGAAGACGTAGGCTTCGGCGCTGTTCAGGTTGTATTGGACGGCGAACTGGATGTCGATGATGTTCTCATCTTCCGTCAGCATCGTCGCTTCCTTGGCGTTCTTGTTCTGCGTCGAGTTGCGGTAGCCGATCTCGATCGTCTTGACCTGCGAGAAGTCGACCAGGTCGACGGCCTCGACCGGAAACGGCAGGTGCCAGCGCGGACCCGGCTGCGTGGTTTCCATGTACTTGCCGAAGCGCGTGACGACGCCGCGGCGGCCTTCGTCGACGATGTAGAACCCGCTCGCAAGCCAGACCACCAACACGAGCGCCAGCAGCAGGCCGACGCCGCCGATCGCGAGGCCGCGGCGGGGCGGACCGCCACGGTTGCCGCCGTCGTCGCCATTGCCGCCCTTGCGGCTGAACAGTTCGTTGGCGCGGCGGCTGAGTTTGCGCCAGATCTCGTCGAGATCGGGCGGACCGCCGCTGTTCCCGCGTTTGCCCCATTGGGGATCGTTGAGCGACATGAGGGACCGGAAAGTTATGACCGAAAGTAGATGGGGGCGGCAGCGCCGAGGCTCAAGCCGAATGGGGCGGTGCTTCGAGGTCGAGGACGTTGTGTCGAACCAGTCCTTCGTCAGGCACCGCGGCCATCCCGGAAGCAGGAAAAAGCTCGGCCAGTGCGGCGCGCAGATCGGCGCACCCGGCCCCGGTCGAGGCGCTCAAACGAACAGTGGAAATGTTACCACAGCCGTCCCGTTCGACGCCCGGCGCGGCGCCATGGACGTCGATCTTGTTCAGGACCCGAAGGCGGGGCACCGCAGCGGCGCCGATGGCCTCCAGCACCTTGTCGACGGCATCGACCTGCTCGTCGCGTTGCTCGATGGAGCCGTCGATGACGTGCAGGATGAGGTCGGCATCGGCGGCTTCGGTGAGCGTGGCGCGAAAGGCCGCGACGAGATCGTGGGGAAGGTCGCGGATGAAGCCCACGGTATCGGAGAGCACGAGCGGCGCGGCGCCGGGGACGTGCCATTTCCGCAGCGTCGTATCCAGCGTCGCGAAGAGCTGGTCGGCCGCGTAGGCCTTGGCACCCGTCAGCCGGTTGAACAACGTCGACTTGCCAGCATTGGTATACCCGACGAGCGCGATCGTGCGCACCTGGGCGCGGCGGCGCGTGCGGCTTTGCACGGCGCGGCTCCGCGCGACGCGGGCCAGTCGGCCGCGCAGGAGCTTCACCCGCTCGCCGATCAGGCGGCGGTCGGTTTCAAGCTGTGTTTCGCCGGGCCCGCGCAGGCCGATGCCGCCCGTTTGCCGTTCGAGGTGGGTCCAGCCGCCGGCGAGCCGGGTGGCCATGTGCGCGAGCTGCGCCAGCTCCACCTGCAGCTTGCCTTCGGCGCTGTGGGCGCGCAGCGCGAAGATGTCGAGGATGAGCCCGGCCCGGTCCACCACGCGGCAATCGAGCTTCTTTTCGAGGTTGCGCTGCTGTACGCCCGACAGCGAATGATCGAACAGCACGACGTCGGCTTCGGTGGCAATGCGTTGCGCCAGGATTTCGTCGACCTTGCCCTTGCCCGCGAAGAGGGCGGGGTCGGGGCGCTGCCGCTTGCCGCGGACCACGCCCACGACGAGCGCGCCCGCCGACTCGGCCAGCGCCTCGATTTCGGCGAGGCGATAGTCGGGGTCGGCGTGGCCGAAGTCGAGCTCGACGATGAGGGCGCGCCCGCCGCCCGAAGGACGTTCAAACATGCGTCACCCCTGGAACGGGCGGCGCATGGTGGCAACGCGCAGGTAGGCGCGGTGCCGCCGCGCGCGCATCGTCGCAGCGCAGCGTGTTCAGCTTTCGCCGTCGCTGGGGACGTGGTGCGGCATCGTCACCGGCCGGGTGGGCACCACGGTGGAGATCGCGTGCTTGTACACCATTTGCGTGACCGTGTTCTTGAGGAGAACGACGTACTGGTCGAATGATTCGATCTGCCCCAGCAGCTTGATGCCGTTGACGAGGTAGATAGAGACCTGGACGTGTTCCTTGCGCAGGGTATTGAGGAAGGGGTCTTGCAGCATTTGCCCTTTGTTGCTCATGGTCGAGCTCCGCTTTTGTTGTTGGCCGCACCAGTCTCCGCAGTGCTGCTGCACGTTGCAGCAGACACCTTCAGCGGCGGCGTGCTGGAGGATCCGCCCACGGGTTCGCACCCGTCTTGAATTGTATCCTAAGGGGTGTTCCCCGCAATTTGAACGCGTCGCTGAAGAAATGTTCCAGGAATCGCCGGTACGCGTCGGGGATGTGCTGCAACGCCGTGCCGTGGATGACGATCAGCGGCGGATTGACGCCGCCCTGGTGCGCGTAGCGAAGCTTCGGGCGCACCAATCCGGAGCGTGGGGGCTGCTGGCGCGCCACGGCCAGTTGCAGCGTGCGGGTGAGGCGCGGCGTGGGCAGCTTGATCATCGCGGCGAGAAACGCCTCGCGCACCGACTTCATCACTGCCGGCACGCCGCGACCCTCGCGCGCCGCGATGAAGTGTTGCGAGGCGAATGACAGGAAGGCGAGCTTGCGTTCGATGTCGCGCTTGACCTGGTCGCGGTCGTCGCTCGCCACCGCATCCCACTTGTTGACGGCAACCACCAGCGCGCGCCCTTCCTCGAGAATGTGGCCGGCGAGATGCGCGTCCTGTTCGGTGATCGCATGCTCGGCGTCGAGCAGCAGCACCACGACGTGGGCATCCTCGATCGCGTGCAGCGTCTTGATCACCGAGAATTTCTCGATGGCTTCGAACACCTTGCCGCGGCGGCGCACGCCGGCAGTGTCGATCAGCGTGTACTTCTGGCCATCGCGCTCGAAGTCGAGGTAGATCGCGTCGCGGGTGGTCCCCGGCTCGTCGAAGGCAATGACCCGCTCCTCGCCGAAGATCGCGTTGACCAGCGTGGACTTGCCGACGTTGGGCCGGCCGACGATCGCGACCTTGATCGTATCGGGGCGCTCGGGATCGGTCGACTTATTCGGTTCCCGGTCGTCGGGCGTGTCCGCTGCGGCGGGCAGCACGTCCAGCGCCGCGTCGATCATGCCGCGCACGTTCTCGCCGTGCGCCGCGGAAATTGCGATGGGCGTGCCCAGTCCAAGCTCGTGGAACTCGGCCACCGTGCGCTCGGGTGAGAGGCCCTCGGCCTTGTTGACCACAAGCACCACGGGCCGGCCGGTCTTGCGCAACAGGTCGGCGATCACGGAATCCTGCGGCGTAAGGCCCGCGCGGCCGTCGACCAGGAAGATGACGACGTCCGACTCGTCGATGGCCTGCCGCGTTTGTCGAGCCATTTCGTGCAGGATGCCCGACGTGGCCTTGGGCTCGAAGCCGCCGGTGTCGACGACAAAGCAACTGCGCTCGCCCAGCCGCGCACGGCCGTAGTGCCGGTCGCGCGTCAGCCCGGGGAAGTCGGCGACCAAAGCATCCCGGGTCTTGGTGAGCCGGTTGAACAGCGTCGACTTGCCGACGTTCGGCCGGCCGACGATCGCTACGGTGGGCAGCATGGCTTTCGCCCTGCTAGCGGGCGGAGACCGCGTACAGGTTGCCGCCGGCCGACTGCCACAATGCGCTGCCGAGGAACAACGCGGGTTGCGCCGTTGCCGGGGTGCCGTCGGTGGCGATGCGACCGACATACGCGCCGTTGATCGGCGACAGGATATGCAGAAAGCCCTCGACGTCGACGACACCCACGAGATCGCCCACGAGCTGCGGACCGCCGATCTTGCGTGCCGCGAGCAGATCCTGCTTCCAGACGGATGCGCCGTTGATCCGGTCGAGCGCATGGACCGCGCCGCGGTCGTCGGTCACATAGATGTTCTTGGCATCGGAGGCGAGCCCGTGCAGGCTGGAAATGTCGCGCGACCAGTTGATCGTTCCGCGGGTGATCTCGAAGCAGACGAGGCGACCCTGGAACGCAACGGCGCATACCTGCTTGTCGTCGACGAGCGGCTGGCTGGTGACGTCGGCGATGCGCTCCAGCTCGGTGGCGCCCTTGGGATTGGCGACCGTACCATCCCAGCCGACGATGCCCGTCAGGATGTCGAGCGCCAACAGCCGGCCACCGGCCGTGCCGAGAAAGAGGCCGCCGCGCGAGCCGGTGCCGCCTGCATAGTTGCGCACGGTCAGCGCCGGCGATGCGCGCTGCAGCACCCACTTCTTGGTTCCGTCGGCCGCATTGAGCGCGTGGATGCTGCCGTCGCCGACAAAGACGGCGACCACGCCGTCGCTGACTCGCGGCGGGGCGATCACTTCGGTGGCAACGCGGGCGGTCCACAGCGTCTTACCGCTGGAATCGAAGGCCAGTACGTCACCCTTGTCGGTGCCGACGACGACCGTGCTGGCATCGGCGCCGGGTCCTGCAGACAACGTGCGGCCGGCGTCGACCCGCCATACGGTGCGCCCCGTCGAGGGATCGATGCGCGTCAGCGCACCGTCGACGCTGGCGGCATAGATCGCATCGGGGAGCACGGCGGGCGCGAATCCCGGCGTGGCGCGGCCGACGGACACGGTCATGCCGATCGTCGCGGTGGCGGAAGGCTTCAATTCCGGCAGCGGTCCCGGCTTCTTGCTGTCCCACATCCAGCGCAATGACAACGCGGGAATCGTCGGGAGGTATTCCTTGATCGTCGTGCAGCCGCCGATCGCGGCCAGCAGCAACAGCGCCACGGGCAACCTGAAGGCGCACAGGCGCGCCGTGCGTGATTCCGGTCGGATCATTTTTTGGGCGCCGTAGGTGCTGCCGCCGCTGCCGGCGCAGTTGCGGGAGCGGGCTTGCTATCGCCGCCTGCGCCGGGCGCGGGCGTGGCCGCGGCGGTGCCGCCGACGGCCTGCAGCTTGACCTGCACGTAGGTGCGGTAGGGCGACTTCGCGTCGAGCTTGGCCAGCGCGGTTTCGTACGCCGCGCGGGCATCGGCCGTGCGGCCGGCGGCCGCCAGCGCGTCGCCGCGCAAGTCGGCATACAAGCCGGCGTAGGCGTCGCCGTGCTTCGCGTCCAGCACCTTCAGCGCTTCGTCGTACTGCTTCTGGTTGAGGTGGACTTCGGCCATCCGGTAGCGTGCGATTTCCTTCAGGTCGCTCTCGTCGGCGCGATCGATCACCCACTGCAACTGCGCGCTGGCGGCCGGCGCATCGCCCGCATCGAATTGCATCTTGGCAAGGATCAGGGCGCCGCGCGCGGCGTAGCCGGTGCGCGCGAACTTGTCTTCGAGCGCCAGCACGGCGTCCTTGGCCTTGGGCAGGTCGTTGGCTCGCGCCGCCTGCGACAGCCCCGCGAACAGCGCGGAGGCTTCCTCGGCCTGCCGCGCATTCCACCAGCGCCAGGCCTGCCATCCGGCCAGCGCCAGCGCAATGATCAGCGCGATCGTGGTGATCACGTTGCTCCAGCGGTTCCACCACGCCTTGAGGTCGTCCAGCTGGTCCTGCTCTTCGAGATCGTAGACTGCCATGTTCAATCCTTGAATGCTGTGAATGTCATCGGGTCGCGGCCGCGAGGCTGGCAGGGACGTCGCGCTCGGCAACGGCCTTCTGTTCGCCCTGCATCCGCAACGGCTTGATCGCAACGATGCCGGTGGCCGCCTCGTCGTCGCCGACGATCAGCGCGTATCGTGCGCCGCAGGCATCGGCTTTTTTCATCTGCGACTTGAAACTGCCGCCACCGGCGTTGACCACGATCTGGTGGCCTTCGTCGCGCAGCGTTTCCGCAACGCGCCGGGCGAGCGGCGCGGCGGCCGCGCCCACGTGCACGACGTACGCCAGCGGCGACGGCGCGGCAGTGTTGCCGCCGGCCGCCATGAGCAGGATCATCCGCTCGATGCCCAATCCGAAGCCGCACGCAAAGTTGGGCTTGCCGCCCAGCAGTTCGAACAGGCTGTCATAGCGTCCGCCGCCCGCCACCGTACCCTGCGCGCCGAGTTCGTCGCCGCTGGCCACCCATTCGAAGACGGTGCGATTGTAATAGTCGAGGCCGCGCACCAGCCGCGGGTTGATCGTGAAGCTCAATCCGGCATCGCTCAGCAACGACTGCAATGCCTCGAAGTGCGCGAGCGACGTGTCCTCGATGAATTCGACCAGCTTCGGCGCGGCTTCGAGCATCGGCTGCATCACCGGATTCTTGCTGTCGAGGATCCGCAGCGGATTGACGTGCAGGCGCCGCTTCGCATCCGCGTCGAGAAGGTCGGCGTGCTGTTCGAACCAGTCGATCAACTGGGTGCGGTGCGCGAGGCGCTCGTTGGCGTTGCCGATCGAATTGATCTGCAGCTCGATCCCGGTGAGGCCGAGCGCCTTCCACAGCCGCGCCAGCATCACCATCTGCTCGGCGTCAGCGTCCGGGCCCTCGAACCCCAGCGCCTCCACGTCGAGCTGGTGAAATTGCCGGTAGCGGCCCTTCTGCGGGCGCTCGTGGCGGAACATCGGGCCGCTGGTCCACACGCGCTGCGGCCGGTCGTAGGTGAGGTTGTGTTCAATCGTGGCGCGGACGATGCCGGCCGTGGCCTCGGGACGCAACGTCAGCGAATCGCCGTTCAGCTTGTCCTCGAAGGTGTACATCTCCTTCTCGACGACGTCGGTGAATTCCCCGATGCCGCGCACGAACAGCGCCGTGGACTCGACGATGGGAATGCGCAGGTTGCGATAGCCGTATTGCGCCAGCACCGCGCGCGCGGTGTCCTCGAAGCGCTCCCACAGCGCGGCTTCGTCGGGCAGCACGTCGTTCATGCCGCGCACGGCCTGCAATGCGTTCGCCATGGCCGGCCTTAAGAAATCGCCTTGACGGCGATGCGCTTGCGCTCGGGCGACAGGTGCGCGGCGCGGGCTTCGCCGCCGTAGGTGGCACGCACGTAGTCGTCGACGATCGCCTGGAACTCCTCGGCGATGCGTGCACCTTTCAGCGTGACCGTCTTCTGCCCGTCGACGAAGACGGGCGCGATCGGGGTCTCGCCGGTGCCGGGCAGCGAGATGCCGACGTTGGCGAGCTTCGACTCGCCTGGACCGTTCACCACGCAGCCCATCACGGCCACGTGCAGGTCCTCGACGCCGGGATAGCGGTCGCGCCACGCGGGCATGGCCGCGCGCAGGTAGGCCTGGATCTGCTCCGCCAGTTCCTGGAAGTAGGTGCTGGTGGTGCGACCGCAACCGGGACAGGCCGTGACCTGCGGCGTGAAGGAGCGCAGGCCCATCGTTTGCAGGATTTCCTGCGCGACGATCACCTCGCGCGCACGATCGCCGTTGGGCTCGGGCGTGAGCGACACGCGGATCGTGTCGCCGATGCCCTGTTGCAGCAGCACCGCCATCGCCGCGGTCGAGGCGACAATGCCCTTGCTGCCCATGCCGGCCTCGGTGAGGCCGAGATGCAGCGGATAGTCGCAGCGGCGCGCGAGCTCGGCATACACCGCGATCAGGTCCTGCACCTTGGACACCTTGCACGAGAGCACGATGCGATCGCCGGGCAAGCCCAATTCCTCGGCGCGCTGCGCGCTGCCGATCGCGGACACGATCAGCGCCTCGCGCATCACGGCTTCGGCGGGCAGCGGCTGCGCCAGCGCGGCATTGGCGTCCATCATCCGCGCGAGCAGGTCGGCGTCGAGGCTGCCCCAGTTGACGCCGATGCGCACCGGCTTGCCGTACTCGATGGCCTTCTCGATCATCACCACGAACTGCGGATCGCGCTTGGTGCCCTTGCCCACGTTGCCCGGATTGATTCGGTACTTGGCGAGCGCCCGCGCGCAGTCCGGATAGTCGGTAAGGAGCTTGTGGCCGTTGAAATGGAAGTCGCCGATCAGCGGGACCAGGCAGCCCTGCGCGTCGAGACGGGCGCGGATTTCGGCGACGGCGGCGGCGGCTTCGGCGCTGTTGACGGTGATGCGTACAATTTCGGAGCCGGCATCCGCCAGCGCGCGCACCTGTGCCACGGTGGCCGCGACATCCGCGGTATCGGTGTTGGTCATCGACTGCACGACGATCGGCGCACCGCCGCCGACACGGATGCCGCCGATCGTGACCTGCCGGGTCTTGGCGCGCGCGAGGGTGGACGCATCCATCGACTATTTCACCGTGAACTTGGCGACGTTCTGCTTCGTGTGCGGGGCGAGGTCGATGGCGTCGCCACGCACCGTTACCGCCACGGCTTCGGCGTTGCCGATCACGACCTCCAGCGGGGCGACGCCGTCGACCGCATGGGTGGCGCCCGGAAACCCCATCGTCGACAGCAGGATCACGCCCTTGGCATCCTTGATCTCGACCCATGACGAGCCGCGGAACACGAGCACCAGCGGCGAGTTGCCCGGTGTGGTGGCCACAGGCGCCGGGCCGGGTTCGGCAGCGCCGGACTTTGCCGGCTCGGCAGGCGTCGCGGAGGAAGGGGGCGGGGGCGCTACGACCGCGGGCTCCTGCGCCGGGGCGGCAGGCAATGACGGCGTGGCGGTCAACGCGGCCTTGCCGTCGGC
>JBKJSU010000325.1:0-6076 GCA_046594415.1 Casimicrobiaceae bacterium
TGACCGACGGCATTCCAACGGCATAACCCGCCGCATCCATGGCCCTGTTCTCCAAGCCGCCCGCCAAGAAACCCGATGCTCCCGCTGCCCCTGCCGCGGCACGGTCGCCGCCGGTTGCCCGTTCGCCCAAGCCGCCGGTGTCCGCGCGCGAAGTGGCGGTGCAGGCGCAGGGCCGGCGCGGGACCGTGGAGCGGCCGCGCGCCGAACCCGCCGGCGAAATCTCGGTCACCGGCGCGAGCCTCATCGAGTGGTCGCCCGTGCGCACCGCGATCGAGGTCGCGCAAACCAATCCCGGACTGTGCGCGGTGCTTGAAAATGCCGCGCTGCTGTATGCCGGCGGCCAGGCCCAGCCCGCGCGCGACATGCTCGAAGAGGGCGTCCAGCACGACCACGAGGCGAAGTCGTCGCCGTTGGCGTGGCTCGCGCTTTTCGATCTGATGCAGCGCGCGCACGATCGAGTGGGTTTCGAGCGCGTGGCGATGACCTACGTGATGCAGTTCGAACGCTCGGCGCCGGTGTGGGACGAATCCGGTCCCGCGGCGCCGGCGCCGGTGGTCTCGCCCAAGCTCAGCGGTGGCGGCTACGTCGCGATCGTCGGCAAGCTCACGGCGGCGTCGGCACCGCAGGTCGATACAGTGCGCAAGGCAGCGGCCAAGGGCATCGCCAATGCGCGCCTCGACCTGGCCCAGGTGGCTGGCTTCGACAATGCCGGTGCGCGGCTCCTGGCGGATGCGCTGGCGGAAGTGCGCAAGCGCCGCGTGGCGCTGCTCCTCGAACGCCCGGCGCCGGTGTGGGACGAATCCGGTCCCGCGGCGCCGGCGCCGGTGGTCTCGCCCAAGCTCAGCGGTGGCGGCTATGTCGCGATCGTCGGCAAGCTCACGGCGGCGTCGGCACCGCAGGTCGATACGTTGCGCAAGGCCGCGGCCAAGGGCATCGCCAATGCGCGCCTCGACCTGGCGCAGGTGGCAGGCTTCGACGATGCCGGCGCGCGGCTCCTGGCGGATGCGCTGGCGGAAGTGCGCAAGCGCCGCGTGGCGCTGCTGCTCGAACGTGCCGACAAGGTGCGCAATGCGCTCGACATCCTGATCCGGCGCGGTCGTGAAGGCGGCGAGGGCGTATGGCTGCTATCGCTCGAATTGCTGCAGTTCCAGTCCGACCAGGATGCCTTCGAGAACCGGGCCATCGAATACGCCATCGCCTTCGAGCAGTCGCCGCCATCGTGGGATCCGCCGCCGCCGGTAGCCGCCGCGCGCGGCAAGGATGCCGCCGGCGCGGCCACCGCGGAGCCGCCCCCGCCCGCGAATGCGGAGTCGCTCACGTGGTCCGGCGTGTTGACGGGCCAGTCTTCGTCGCAGCTCGTGGAACTCAGCGAGTTCGCGCTCAAGCGCGCCGTGGTTCCGATCGACATGACGGCCGTCGAACGGATCGACTTCGTCTGTGCGGGGGCGTTGTTCAACGCGATCAACCGGATCCAGCAGCAGCGCAAATCGGTGCAGATCATCGGCGCCACGCCGATCATTCGTGCGCTGCTGTTGCTGATCGGCATTTCGCCGCGACATTTCGTCAAGAAGCCGCAATAGCGCGCCGACGAGCGCGACGCGGCCAGCATGTCCATGGAACCCTATCACGGCACCACCATCCTCTCGGTACGCCGGCACGGCGAGGTCGCGCTGGGCGGCGACGGCCAGGTCACGCTCGGCAACATCATCGTCAAAGCCACGGCGCGCAAGGTGCGCCGAATCCATCACGATCGCGTACTGGCCGGCTTCGCGGGCGCCACGGCCGACGCATTCACGCTGTTCGAGCGCTTCGAAGCCAAGCTCGAGAAGCATCAGGGCCACCTCGTGCGGTCGGCGGTGGAACTCGCCAAGGACTGGCGTTCCGACCGGGTGCTGCGCCGCCTTGAAGCCATGCTCGCCGTGGCGGACCTCACGGCTTCGCTGATCCTCACTGGCAATGGCGACGTGCTGGAACCGGAGCACGGCATCGTCGCGATCGGATCCGGTGGCGCATTTGCGCAGGCCGCCGCCAGGGCGCTGCTCGAACATTCGACGCTCACGGCCGCGCAAATCGTCAAGCAGTCGCTCACGATCGCGGGCGAACTGTGCATCTATACCAACCAGAACCACGTGATCGAAGTGCTGGCGCCGCCGCCGGAACCTGCGGCGTGACGCCGGAACGCCACGACGTCGTGATTGCCGGCGCCGGCCTTGTCGGCCTCGCGCTCGCCCCCGCGCTGGCCCGGACCGGACTGTCGGTGGCGCTGGTGGACCGCGCGCCCATTGCCCTGCCGGACGACCCGCCGTCCACCTGGGATGCGCGCGTCTATGCGGTGAGCCCGGGCAGCGCGCGCTACCTGCACGCACTGGGCGCCTGGCAGGCCCTGCCGGCCGAGCGGATCACCCCGATCGAGGCCATGCACGTGGTCGGCGACGCCGGCGCCAGCCTCGATTTCTCCGCTTACGAGCTGCACGAACGGGCGCTGGCCTGGATCGTCGAGGAACGCGCCTTGCGGGCGGCGCTGCTGCCGCAGGCGCACGCGGCGGGGGTTGCCGTGATCGGCGGGGCGCCGTTCGTCGGATTGTCGTGGGTGGTCGACGAGGCGCGGATGACGCTCGGCAACGCCGACGGGACGGCGCGGGAACTGCGGGCCCGGCTCATCGTGGGCGCGGATGGCATTAGGTCGTGGGTGCGCGCCGCGGCCGGGATCGTGGCGGAGCCGAAATTTTATGGCCAGACCGCCGTGGTGGCCAACTTCGGCTGCGCCGCCGCGCATCACGGGGTGGCCCGCCAGTGGTTTCGCGACGACGGCGGCATCCTCGCGTGGTTGCCGCTGCCGGGCCGGCGAATCTCGATGGTGTGGTCGGCACCGGGCCCACTGGCGGAAGAGCTGATGGGCCTCTCGCCCGGAACGCTTGCCGAACGCGTCGCGGCGGCGGGTGGCGAAGTCTTGGGCCCGCTCGAGCTCATCACCGCGCCGGCCAGGTTTCCGCTGGCGCTGCTTCGCCTGCCGACCATGGTGGCGCACCGCCTGGCGCTGGTCGGCGATGCGGCCCATGGCATTCATCCGCTGGCCGGGCAGGGCGTGAACCTCGGTTTCGGTGATGTCGAGGCGCTGGCGCAGGTGCTGCGGGAGCGCGGGCCGGTGGACGACCCCGGCGCGCCGATCCTGCTCGAGCGATTTGCGCGGCGGCGCGCGGAGCCGGTACTGGCGATGCAGGCCGTCACCGACGGCCTCGTCCGGCTCTTCGAGCCGCGTGCCCCATGGTTGCAGACGCTGCGCAACGCCGGCTTGGCCACCGTTGATCGGCTGCCGGGAATCAAGCGACTGATGGCGCAACCTGCGCTGCGCTAGACTGTCGAAGTTCGTTACATCCTATTGGCGTGGAGAAATCATGACGTTTGCTACCCCTTTCGCTGCCCGTGTCCGCACCGCCGGCTTTGCGCTGCTGGCGGCGGCCGCCGTAGCGGCCGCCGCGTTGCCGGCAACCGCGCAGACCGCCGACAAGGGCGCCCCCCTCACGGCCGAAGCGCAGGCGATCAAGAAGACGCTCGAGCAGAAATTCCCGGGCGGCGATATCCGCGGCGTCGTCAAGACGCCTTATTTCGGTCTCTACGAGGTGCAGTTCGACGACCGCGTCCTCTACACGGACGCCAAGGCCAAGTACCTGCTCGTCGGGTCCGTCTATGACACCGAATCGAAGACCAACCTGACGGAAGACCGGCAGCGCAAGCTCAATCGCGTCGACGTCAGCAAGCTGCCGCTCGACCTCGCCATCAAGAAGGTGAAGGGCACCGGCGAGCGCACGCTGGTGGTCTTCTCGGATGCCGACTGCCCGTTCTGCGCCAAGCTCGAGCAGGAACTGAAGGCGGTGGACAACGTCACCATCTACACCTATCTCTTCCCGATCGACCAGTTGCACCCCGACGCGGCGCGCAAGTCGCGCGCGATCTGGTGCGCGCCCGACCGGCAGAAGGCTTGGGACGCGTTCTTCGAGAGCGGCACGGTACCCGACAACAAGGGTGACTGCGGCGATCCGATCGCCCGCACCGCCGAACTCGGCGCCAAGTTCAAGGTCACGGCCACGCCGACGCTGCTGTTCGCCGATGGCTCGATCGTGCCCGGGGCCATTCCGGCGGCGCGCATCGACACCGAGTTGAAGAGCGCCGACGCCGAAGTCAAGAAACTCGCAGCCGTCAAGAAGTAGACCCAACCGGTTTAAAATGCGGCCACGGCATTGCGCCGCGGGCCGCGTTTTCTTTTTTGGCAAAGGGACCACCATGGCGATTCTCGATTTTCTCAAGAAACAGTTCATCGACATCATCGAGTGGACGGACGACTCGCGCGACACGCTGTCGTACCGCTTCCCCGACGAGGACAAGGAAATCAAGAACGGCGCACAGCTCATCGTGCGCGAATCGCAGGCGGCGCAGTTCGTCTACGTCGGCGAATTCGGCGACACCTTCGGGCCGGGCAAGCACACGCTGACCACCGACAACATCCCGATCCTCACCAATCTCAAGAGCTGGAAATACGCGCTGCAAAGCCCCTTCAAGGCCGACGTCTACTACGTCGTCACGCGGCTCTTCACCGGCAACAAGTGGGGCACCGCCAACCCGATCATGATGCGCGACGCCGATTTCGGCATCGTCCGCCTGCGCGCGTTCGGCACCTACGATTTCCGCATCGTCGACGTCAAGAAATTTCTTAAGGAAGTGGCCGGCACCGACGATCACTTCCGTCTCGACGAATTCAACGACACGATGCGCTCGCGGCTGGTCAGCGTGTTCACCGACGCGCTGGCCGGCTCGAAGATTCCGGCGCTGGACGTGGCCTCGCGCTACACCGAGCTGGGCGAGGCGCTGCTGCCGCTCATCAATCCCGCCATCAGCGCCAAGTACGGCCTTGAGATGACTACGTTCATCGTCGAAAACGTCTCGGTGCCGCCCGAAGTGGAAGCGGCGATCGACAAGCGCTCGAGCATGGCCGCGGTAGGCAATCTCAATGACTACGTCAAATTCCAGATGGCGCAGGGCATGGCCGCAGGCAACGGCGGTGGTCCCGGCGGCATGGCGGCCGAGATGGCGGTGGGCATGGCGATGGCGCAGCAGATGATGAACCAGACGGGCGGGCTGATGGGGCAGGGCACGCCCGGCATCCCGGCGCCCGCTACCGCCGCCGCCGCGCCCGAGCTCATGACGCCCGCGCAGGCCGCGCAGATGCTGGGCGTGGCCGAGTCCGACGTGCTGGCGAGCCTCGAGGCCAACGACCTGAAGGGCCGCAAGATCGGCACGCAGTGGCGGGTCACCCGCGGCGCGATCGATGCCTTCCTGAAAGGATGACGATGGCGTTGACTCGAGACGCCCGCCGGCGCGCGCTGCTGGCGCTTGCACTTTGGTCGGGCATCGTGATGCTGGCTGCGCCCGCGTTGGCGCAGGACCCGCGCACCAGTGAAGCGCAGCGGGTTGCCCGCGAATGGCTGGCACTATCGGATGCGGGCGACGCCAAGGCCACGTACGCCGCGGCGGCGGCCAAGTTCAAGAGCGCGTTGTCGGTGGAGCAATGGGAGCAGGCGTTGGCAAAGGCGCGCGCGCCCTACGGCACAGTCACGACGCGCACGCTCATGGCGGCGCAGCCGGCGCTGCAGGCGCCCAATATGCCCGACGGCGTGTACGTCATGCTGCTCTACCGCACCAACTTTGCCGCGCGCGAAGCCTCCGAGACCGTCACGATGGAACGCGAAGGCGACGGCGTCTGGCGCCTCGTCGGCTACTCGATCCGCTAGCGCGGTCACGCGCCCGCCGCACCGATGAGCGAGACTTCCGCGATCTCCAAGTTCGCCTGCCCCGCGTGCGGTGGCGAGGCGAACTGGAATCCGGCGAAGCAGAAGCTCGTCTGCCCGTTCTGCGGCGTGGAATCGCCCGCCAAGCTCGACGCGGCCACCGGCAACATCGTCGAACATGATCTCGTTGCAGCCATGCGCGGAATCGGCGACGAGGCCCGTGGCTGGAAGGCCGACAAGCGCCAGGTGCGCTGCCAGAGCTGCAATGCGATCTCGGTGTTCGATCCGAAGCG
>JBKJSU010000008.1:0-3884 GCA_046594415.1 Casimicrobiaceae bacterium
GGCCCCGGAGACGAGGACGAAGGGGATGTCCAGTCCGGTCGCGCGCAGGATCCCGAGCGCATCGAGCCCCGTGAATCCCGGCATCCGGTAGTCCGTGATCACAATGTCCCACGGCTGCTGCGCCAGTGCCGCGGCCATGGCTTCCGCATCGTCGACTCGCTCGTGCTGCACGTCGAACCCGTCACGCTGCAGCAACCGCACGACGAGCCGCGCGTCGTCCTCCGAGTCCTCGACCACGAGCACCTTGATTGCCTCGCGCATTGCCTCGCTCATTTCTTCACTTGCTCCGGCGGGGGCTCGTTGAGCATGAGCCAGTACGTGCCCAGCGTCCTTGCCGCTGCGGCGAATTGGACGAAGTCGACCGGCTTGCGGAGGTAGCTGTTCGCGCCACAGGCATAGCTGTCGATGACGTCATCGTCCTGCTTCGACGACGTCATGACGACGACCGGAATGAGCCGCGTGCGCTCATCCGCCCGGATCGCCCTCAGCACACCCAGCCCGTCGAGCTTGGGCAGCTTCAGGTCGAGCAGGACGAGCGCCGGCCCGCGCTTGTCGGCGAGGCCGCTGTACTGGTTGCGGGCGAAGAGGTAGTCCAGTGCCTCGATGCCGTCGCGCGCGACCACGATCGGGTTGGCAAAGTTGTTCTGCCTGAACGCGCGGAGCGTGAGCATCTCGTCGTCCGGATCGTCCTCGACCAGCAGGATGGCCTTACCCGCGGGCGTCATGGTTCGCCTCTCCCAAGGTGAAAAAGAACGTCGCTCCCTTGCCTTCCGTCGCCTCCGCCCAGATCCTGCCGTCGTGGCGCCGAATCACACGCTGCACGATGGCGAGGCCGATTCCGGTTCCCGGAAAGTCGCGGGCGTGGTGGAGGCGCTGAAACGCGCCGAACAGCCGGTCCGCGTGGGTCATGTCGAATCCCGCGCCGTCGTCGGCAACGAAGATGATCCGCTCGCCGTCACGCTCGACCGCGCCGACGCGAATCGTCGCCCCCGGCGACTTGCCCGTGAATTTCCAGGCGTTGTCGAGCAGGTTCTGCAACGCGATGCGGATCAGCGCCTTGTCGGCACGCCCCAGACGCGACAGTCCGAGGAGATCGTCGATCAGGCATCCCATGCGCTGGGACGCCGCACGTATGCGGTGCAGGAAGTCCCGGCCCTCGTCGTCCAGCCGGCTGGGGTAGTCCTCCAGCAACGCGAGCGAGAACCCGTCCATGCTCCGCAGCGCCCTGCGCAGGTCGTGGGACACCGAATAGCTGAATGATTCCAGCTCCGTGTTCGCCTCGACCAGCTGCCTCGTCCTCGCCCCCAGCTCCTCCGACGCGGCAATCTCGTCGACGGTGCCGCTCCTGGATTCATGGTTCTCGACTAGCCTGGAGAAGGCCGCCCCGATTTCCTCGTGCCTTTCCCGCAGGACGTCAACCAGCACCTGCCCGCCGGAGCCGTCCGGTGTCCGGGACCGGAAACTCCTGGCGAGCGACTCGTGCGTCGCGCGCCATTGCACTTTGGCGCGCTCGTGGTAATGCAGGATGTATTCGACCATGAGGAACCGCTGCTGGGTGATCCCGTGGACGATATTGCGCGCGTGCTCGGTCTCCCTGATCGCGGTGCCGATGTCCCGATCCGCACCCAGCAGCATGGCGCCGATCATCAGCACCATGATCGTGGACGCGATCACCATCGAGTGCTGCTGTGTCCTGATGTTCACCGGCAGGGCACTCAGTGAATGATGGTCAGTGCTTCGGGCTTCACCGCGGCCATCGCGTCGAAGTAGATGAAGCCGAGAAAGTTGGGCACCTCGGCCTTCTGCACGAATCGGTGCTTGATGGCCCACCGCGCCTCGTCTTCCAGCGTGATGAGCAGACGTTGCTCGAGGGTGAGGCGCAGGTCGTAGTCGGCCCATCGCTCGTCGTTCGGCCCGTAGCCCGCGCCGGTGGCCTGTTCGACGATTGCCCGCGCCTCGGCGCGATGGGTGGCGACGAACCGGTCCGCGCGGTCCAGCGCCTGTACCAGCTTGTTCATTGTCTCGGCGTTGGCCCTGACGTAGGTCGCCAGTTTGGCGAAAATAGAAGTGTACTGGAAGAGGTCCTTGCCGGCAAAGCGGATCGCGTTGTCCCCGAGGTCGCGCGCGGCCCGATCCAGAATCGGGCTCCAGGTCGATATCGCGTCCACCTCCCCGGCGACGAGGGCGGCTTCGATCGCTTCGGGAATCACGGATCACGGCATCGTCGCCACGATGAGAAGCGGCCGGCCGGAAACGATCGCGAACACCAAGGGCGTGTCCGCCGCCGTCGCCAGATCGGCCTTCCCGACGAAGACGGCTTCGAGCGCGGCCTTGCCGGAGGCGTGCGGCTGCAACGTGACCTCCAGTCCCGCGTGCCGGAAATATCCGTTCGCCGCGGCAACCACCACCAGGCCGCTGCCGACGTAGCGCTTGTTCACGGCGATCGTCAGTCGTTCGGGGGGGCCGGAAGGCTGGTTTGGACGGCGCGAATCGACGAGGCCCTAGATTGCCGCGGCCAGACCGAGCGCGACGGCGGTGGACAGGATTGCGGTCGCGAACCTGGCGGACTTGCTCACTGCAGCCACCTTTCCGCAGACGCGGCTGGCGATCGGCGAGGGAATCCGCGGCGGCGTGCGCACGTGGCGGGCAAACCATGCGGGTCCGCAGACATGTCCGCCCTCCGTTGAGGGACTCTGTACCGGCCGCTTCAACCACCAGAACCTGAGCCGTGTGATATGCGTCTACGCCGAGTCCGAACAAGCGTCAAGCCATCAATCGCTTTCCTCGCCGCATTCTGGCGTAGCTGCCCTCGTCGAATCCCCCGTACTGCGCATCCCGGCGCGGGCGCCAGGGTGGCACCAAAAGGGCCCTGCGGTTCGACGCGCCTGCCGCTGTATTTCCCGGTTTCATTCTTCCCGGCTGAACGGCCGACTTCCGGGGGATGACGCCATGTTGGCGCGATCAATGGCACGGGATCGATTCGCTGGCCGTTGAATCGGCTAAGCGCCCGCAGCGATATCGAGTGCCACGCTCGAGCCTGCCGGTTGTTTGTTGACAAACTCCTGGTACTTCTTGAGGGAGAGCACCTTCACGCCATAGCCCGGAAGCTGACCCAGGTTTGCCAGGTCTTCCTCGACATACTCGTCATCCCCGCCGACCGTCGCGGGCATGTCGCTGCTGGCGGTCGCGGTGTCCCGCTGAGAAGTTTCCTGCTTCGTCTTGATCGAGAAGCACCAGTAGACCTTTTCCAGTTCCAGGCTGCAGGTCTTGCGCACATGGGTGGTCAGGAAAATTTCGACGATGTTCGAGTGGCGAAAACGTTTCGTGGACTTGGAACTGATGAGGGCGACAAATTGCCGCCCTCCCGGTCGGCCGATACATTCGACCGCCACTTCCGCGCCGCTGTCCCGAAAATAGTCGGTGATCGCATTGGCAACGACCGTCACGTTCCGATGGAGCGCACGTTTCCGGTGCCGAATGATCAGGATATAGTCCAGAATTGCTATTACGTTGGCGGCAACAAAATAGCGGATCGTCGAATCGAAGGTGGCGGTGACGACGAGCATTACGATGCTCCTGGGCGCGTCGGATTTTCGAGTTACTTGAGGCACTGTTTCATCAGCACACCCACTTGTGCCGCGTCGACGTCCTTGTTGGACGTCACCAGCGTGCATAGCGGCTTTCCCTTGTATTTGGCATGCTTGACACACGACTCCGCGCCCGCACAAATTTGCGTTGGGTTCGCGATCGCAACCCAGTCCGCGTAGAACGACCTGGGTGCGGAAGCGCAGCCCGCCAGCAGAAGCACGACGGCGAGTCTCAGAACCACGGCAGCGGACCGTGAAACGTGTGCAACCAGCAGTGCATTGCTTCGTGCCCCAGGA
>JBKJSU010000056.1:0-5055 GCA_046594415.1 Casimicrobiaceae bacterium
GTCGTCGACGCCGCTTGGGCCACCGTGGGCTCGTCCAACATCGATCCCTATTCGCTGCTGATGGCGCGCGAGGCCAACGTGTTCGTGCGCAATCCGCTGTTTGCCGACCAGCTTCGCGTCGAACTGATGGCGATGATCGACGGCGGTTCGCAGCGCGTGCAGGCGGATCGGTGGGCGGGCCGGTCGCTGCTGGCCAAAGGCGTCACCTGGGTCGCGTATGGGCTGGTGCGCGTGGGCATGGGCCTCCTCGGTTACGGTGGCAACGAGTGGTTCGTGCAGCGTTCGCCGCGGCAGGGCTGACGGATGGCCAGGAACCATTCCTCGTCGTCGCTGCCGGCCCCTGCCGAGATGAACGTGCCGCGCACGCGCGGCGGCGACTGGGCCACGATACGCACGCTGCTGCCCTACCTCTGGGAGTACAAGGGCCGCGTGGTGGCGGCCATTGCCTGCCTGGTGCTGGCCAAGGTGGCCAACGTCGGCGTGCCGGTGCTGCTGAAGGAGATCGTCGACAGCCTCGATCAGCGCACTGCAGTGCTCGCGGTCCCCATCGCGTTGCTGGTGGCCTATGGCGCGTTGCGCCTGTCCACCACGCTTTTCACTGAACTGCGCGAATTCTTCTTCGCGCGGGTCACGCAACGCGCGGTGCGCAAGATCGCGCTGCGTGTGTTCCGCCACCTGCATGCGCTGTCGCTGCGCTTTCACCTGCACCGGCAGACCGGTGGCCTCACGCGCGATGTCGAGCGCGGCCAGCGCGGCATCTCCACGTTGATCAGCTTCGCGCTGTTCTCGATCCTGCCCACGCTGATCGAAATCACGCTGGTGCTGGGCATCCTGTTCGTGCGCTACGACTGGACCTTTTCGGCGATCACGCTGGGTGCGCTGGTGATTTACATCGCGTTCACCGTGCTCATCACCGAGTGGCGCACGCATTTCCGGCGGACGATGAACGACCTCGATTCCAAGGCCAATACGCGCGCCATCGACAGCCTGCTCAATTACGAAACGGTGAAGTATTTCGGCAACGAGGAGTGGGAGGCGCGCCGCTACGATGAGAGTCTGCAGCGCTTCGAGGCCGCGGCGGTCAGGAGCCAGACGTCGTTGTCCATTCTCAATGTCGGGCAATCCGCGATCATCGCCATCGCGGTCACGCTGATCGTCTGGCGCGCCACCGTAGGCGTGGTCGCGGGCACGATGACGATCGGTGATCTCGTGCTCGTCAACGCGTTTATGATCCAGCTGTATGTGCCGCTCAATTTCCTGGGCGTGATCTACCGCGAGATCAAGCAGGCGCTGGCCGACATGGAGCGCCTCTTCGGGCTGATCGAGGAAAACGCCGAGATCAAGGACAAGCCCGGCGCGAAGCCGCTGGGCTTGCGCGGCGCGGAGGTGCGCTTCGAGCATGTGGACTTCGCCTACGAAGCCAATCGGCGGATCCTGTTCGACCTGTCATTCACGATCCCGGCGGGACGCACGGTGGCGGTGGTGGGGCCTTCGGGCGGCGGCAAGTCCACGCTGGCGCGGCTGCTCTATCGCTTCTACGAAGTCAGCGGCGGGCGCATCACCATCGACGGCCAGGACATCCGCGATGTGCAGCAGGAAACGCTGCGCACCGCGATCGCGATCGTCCCGCAGGACACGGTGCTCTTCAACGACAGCATCGAATACAACATCGCCTACGGCAAGCCCGGCGCCATGCACGACGAGATCGTCGCTGCGGCGCGCCTGGCGCAGATCGATACGTTCATCGCCGGCCTCCCGGACGGTTACGCCACGCCGGTCGGCGAGCGCGGCTTGAAGCTGTCCGGTGGCGAGAAGCAGCGCGTGGCCATCGCGCGGGCGGTGCTCAAGAACCCGCACATCCTGATTTTCGACGAGGCCACCAGCGCGCTCGACTCGCGCGCCGAGAAGGCCATCCAGGCCGAATTGCGCGAGATCGCGCACAACCACACCACGCTTACCATCGCGCACCGGCTGTCTACCATCGTCCATGCGGACGAGATCCTGGTGCTGGAGCAGGGCCGCATCGTCGAGCGGGGCACCCACCCGGAGTTGCTGGCGGCGGAGGGCACCTACGCCCGGATGTGGCGGCTGCAGCAGGACCAGGAAACGCAGGCCACAGGCCCGGATCTTGCATCGTTGCAGGCCCACCACACGGGATACGTCGCCTAAACTCCTGATTTGCATGGGGGATTGACGGGAATGCCCGGGGCGTGCGATAAACCGGGCAGTCACTATTGAGAACCCGCCTCATGATCCGTCGTTTACTCATTGTTTTCGCGGTATTTGCGTCGTCCGCCGCCGTCGGTTCACCGCCGGTCCTGGACGCCGGCAAGCTGAAGCTTCTTTCAGCCAACGCAGTGGTAATCGACCCGGCCGACGGCCATGTCGTGTACTCGAAGGCGGCCAACGAAGTCACCCCCATCGCATCGCTGACCAAGCTGATGACGGCGATGGTGGTGCTCGATGCCGCGCTGCCGCTCGACGAGACACTTGTCGTCGACATGCGCGACTTCGATTACCTGAAGGGCAGTCATTCGCGCCTGCGCATGGGCTCCACGCTGTCGCGCGATGAAATGCTCAAACTCGCGTTGATGGCATCGGAAAATCGCGCTGCGTCAGCACTCGCGCGCCACTACCCGGGCGGCACGCGCGCATTCGTGTCCGCAATGAATGCGAAGGCGGCGTTGCTCGGACTCGCCAACACGCATTTTGAAGACCCCACCGGCCTGTCGCCGCACAACGTGTCGACGGCCACGGACTTGGCGCGTATGGTGCAGGCTGCGGCCGCGTACCCGTTGATCCGTGCCTATTCCACCACGCCGGCGCATTACGTTGAAGTGCAGCCCACGGGCCAGACGATCGGCTACAACAATTCCAACGGGCTGGTCAAAAGCGCAGCCTGGGATATCCAGTTGCAGAAGACCGGCTACATCCGCGAGGCCGGACGCTGCGTGGTGCTGCTCGCCACCGTCGCCAGCAAGCCGATGGTGATCGTACTGCTCGATTCGATCGGCAAAGTCGCGCGTCTGGGTGACGCGCAGCGCGTGAAGTACTGGCTCGAAACCGGCGAATCGATGCCGATGGTGGCCGCCAAGCCTGCGGTCAATCGCGCCGCCAAGGGTGCGCGTCCGGCGAAGGCCGCTGCGCCGACGCGGGTTGCCTCCAACACCAAGGGCAAGGTCAAGCGCGCCTGACCCGCGCCGCCAACGCCATGCCAACGGCCGCATCCTGCGGCCGTTTGTTTTGGTGGTGCGCTTTCGACTGCCCCCTGATGGGTAGCGATCATCGAGGTTGACCCATGTCAAGTGGCGCGGGGCCTCGCTCCGGCCGGCTTGATGCAGGTCAACGCTTTCGGCGGTCACTCGCCGTACGCTGACACTGTGCGACTTCGGGAATCCACGTTCGCGTGCGACAGCTTCCGAATCACCGCCGTCCATCACTTTGGGGACCACCATGCTGACCAGGACCAAGATCTTCATCGCTATGGCTGCGGCTTCGCTCGCGGCATGCACGACGGTTGACGCACCGCCGCCGGCCAACACACTGGTCGTGGCCAAGGTTGCCGCCGCCCCCGCGCTCGATGGCACCGCCAAGGATGCGGTGTGGGCGTCGGCCAAACCACTGAGCGTGAAGCTGTCTGGCGGGTCCAACTTCGGCACCACCGGCGAGACCACGGCCACGCTCAAGGCGGTGACCTCCGGCGACATGATCTATTTCCTGCTGCAGTACGCCGATCCGACACAATCGATCCAGCGCGGCCCCTACAAGAAGCAGGCCGACGGCAGCTGGAAGAAGCTGTCCGACCCGAATGACAAGGGGGGCGACGACAATGTCTATTACGAAGACAAGTGGTCGCTCATGTGGAACGTCAACGACTCGATCGCCGGCTTCAACCAGAACGGCTGCGCAGTGATGTGCCACGTCGGCGAAACCAAGCCGTTCGGCAACAAGTACACCGACAAGGCGGGCGAAATTGCCGACATGTGGCACATGAAGGGCGCCCGCAACGGCGTGTGGGGGTTTGTCGACGACCAGTACGTCGACAACACGCGCTACGACAAGGACAAGTCCCCGAACGCCGGGCGCAAGGGCGATCCTGGTGGCCCCGACTACAAGGCCTTCAGCCTCGTCAACGGCAAGCCCGAGTTCATGAACAAGGATGGCAAAGCGGCCAACGCGGGAGGCACGTACTGGATCAAGGATGGCGACCAGGTTGTCTTCGACGACAGCAAGTTCAAGGTGGGCGACGAAGTTTCGTCCTACGTCGTCTATCAGTTGAAGGGCGATCGCGGCGACATCAAGGTGGCTTCGCGCTGGCAGAACGGCGTGTGGACGTACGAGATTGCGCGCAAGCTGACCACCGGCAGCCAGTTCGACGTCCAGTTCAACGACATGGGCAAGACCTACACGTTCGGCGTTGCCGCCTTCGACAATGCGCAGGTCCGGCATGCCGTCGGCTGGGAGCCGCAGAAGCTCGTGTTCGCGAAGTAGCACCGCAGCCCGTCCGCGGACCCGATCGTGTCGGGTCAGTCAGAACGCCTATGTCGAGACGAAGCCTCCCGACGATCCGCGCGAGCCCGGTGCCGGCTGACGCCGGTATCATGATCGGTTACCGCACGCATCTCCGCTTGGTCACCAGGCGAAATCGTTGCGTTCATCCGTGAGGAGCCGTCATGCCCAGCCCAAGCAAACGCGTCACGAGAAAAACTACAACGTCTGCGGCCGCACGCGCGCGGGAAACCAAGACACCCACCGCGGAGTCCACGCTGGTCGGCGTCGCGCGGCAGGTCCGGTCCTGGACGGACTCGGTGCTGGGCGTTGCCGGCGCGGCCGCCGATGCCTCCATCGGCGCGGCCAAGGCCATCCTGATCAAGCCGGAGCAGCGGCGTGCGCTGGCGAAGACCGGCAACGTGCTGCGCGGCATGCGCGAGGCGGCGGGCCTGAGCCCCAAGGAAGTCGGCGCGGCGATCAACCTCGACGACCCCACGCTGCTCGACCTGGTCGAAAACGGCAAGGTCGCCTTGCCTTTCGAAATCATCCTGCGCCTGGCGTCGG
>JBKJSU010000079.1:0-3903 GCA_046594415.1 Casimicrobiaceae bacterium
GTTTTCAATGGCCAGCCGCATCGCGTGCAACTGGCCACTGCGCCTGGCCCGACGATCAACGTCAACCGCAAGGGCGAGCCGCGCGGCTAAGGCATCACGAAGCGAGGTATGGCATCACGAAACGAGGAATGCGCGCACCGGCGGTAGTGATGCCGCCGGTGTTTCCTCGAACGGAACGGATGAGACGCTAACAATCGCCTACAGGAGAACCACAGCGTTCACGCTTGGTTCGACGCGCGGCGGGCGATGTCGAGGAAATGGTCCAGCGGCGGTGTGGGCGCGCCGGCCACCTTGGCCAGGTCATCCCAGCGACGCAGCTGCATCGCGTCCTCGGCAAAAGGTCTGGCCCGGAACTGTTCAGCCTCGCTGGCGCTGTAGATTCCACCCTGTAGCGCGAGGCTTCGCCGCGAATCCTCCGACAATCCGTCGAGATAGCCGCGCTCCAGCGCGCATAGCGCACGCTTCGCATCGACGTGCAGCCGGATCGGCTCGAGCACGTCGTCGCCGAACGTGCCGCGCAGGAAAGGGATGGCGAAATACTGGTGCGTGTCGTCGATGCCGCGCGCCGTGGGCGTGTCGCCCTGCAAGTTCAGCAGGTGCCCGAGGTCGTGCAGGAACGTGGCGGTGATCAGCGCAGCGGAGGCGCCGGATTGTTCCGCGAGCAGTCCGCCCTGCAGCGCATGCTCGAGCTGCGTCACCGGCTCGCCGGCATAGCCGAGGCTGCCGTGCTCGGCGAAGACGCGTTCGATGTCGGCGATGGTGAGGGCCATTAGCGGGGCTTTTCGGCAAGTTTGATGGCGGATGCGCTGCCGTTGGCGGCACGCCGGTCGCTCGTCTTCAGGCGGCTCGAGCGCAGCTTGCCGGCCTGTTCGAGGATGGGGTAGGCGATCGAACACAGGTGTGAGTTGATGCGCTTCATGTCGCTGATCACGTCGAGGTGCAGCGAGCTGGTCTCGATGGACTGCACCGATTGTCCCGACAGGCGATCGAGATGCGTGGCGGCATACGCGCGCTCGAGATCGCGGAAGCGCTCCTTCTCCGCCAGCAGCAACTGGGCGCTCTTGACGTTGCCGTTGATGAAGACATTGAGCCCGAGCTTCAGGTTGCTCAACAGGCGTGCATGGAGATCGCACAGTTCCGTCGTGCCGGCTTCGGAAAACGATCGGTTGAGCAGGATCTTCTTCTCCTGCACGTCCTCGACGATGCGCTCGATGATGTCCCCCACCTGCTCGAGATTGATCGTGAGCGAGATGATCTCGGTCCAACGGCGGCCTTCCGTCTCGTCGAGCGCCTCGCGGCTGATCTGGGTCAGGTAGAACTTGACGGCACTGTAGAGTTTGTCGACGTCGTCGTCGAGGCGCTGGACATTCTCCACCACCGCCTTGTTGTTGGTGCGCAGGACTTCCAGCATGCCGTTCAGCATCTGCTCGATCAAGTCGCCGATGCGCAGCGCCTCGCGCGCAGCGTTGGCAATGGCCAGCGCGGGCGTGGGCAGCGCAGCCTCGTCGAGATGTCGGGGCGTTGCCTGCGCGTCGGTCGCCACGGCGTTGTCCGGGAACAGCCTGATGCACCACCGCGCGATCGTGTCGGTGAAGAAGATGAACAGCACGGCCAGCGCAACGTTGAACAGAACGTGGAAGTTGACCACCTGCCGCTGGGCCTCGGGCTGGAACGACGCCAGCAGCGGGAGCAGCCACGGCATGGCGAAGCCGAAGAGCACGCAGCCGATCAGCTTGAACATCAGGTTGCCGAGCGCCACGCGGCGGCCCACGGCATTGGTGGCGGTCGTGGCCACCAGCACCAGCACGCCGCTGCCGAGGTTGGCCCCCAGCACGAAGCACAGCGCCACCGGCACGGCGATCACGCCGGCGGCCGCCAGCGCGGCGGTGAGCAGGACGATGGCGAGACTGGACCACGACAACACGACGAACAGCGCGCCGATCAGCATGTCGAGCAGCAGGTCGCCCGACACCGAGGCAAAGAGCACCTTGACGCCCTGCGCCTGCACGATGGGCTGCGTGGCGGCCATGATCATCTGCAGCGCGAGGATGATGAGGCCAAGGCCGATGGCCACGCGGCCGATCTGGCCGGCACGCGTGGTCTTGCGCGACAGGAAGAACACCACGCCGAAGAAAATCAGCAACGGGGACAGCCACGACAGGTCGAGCGAGAAGACCTGCGCCATGATGCTGGTGCCCACATCTGCGCCGAGCATGATCGCCAGCGCAGGCGCCAGTGGAATCAGGTTGCGCGCCACGAACGAGCTGGTGATGAGCGCGGTGGCGGACGACGACTGCACCAGGCCGGTGACGCCCAACCCGGCCATGAAAGCAGAGAAGCGATTGTCGACGCTGCCGGAGAGCACTCGCCTCAGGTCGGCGCCCAGCACCCGCAGCATGCCGGTGCGCACGATATGCGTGCCCCAGATCAGCAGGGCCACGCTCGCAAACAGGTTCAGCAGTGTCTGCATGTCGCTGCGGTCACCCCCATGGCAACGAGAAGGTCTTGAGATTGGTGAAGGACTTGATCGCCTCCTGCACGCCTTCCTTGTAGCCCAGGCCCGAGTCCTTGATGCCGCCGAACGGCGTCAATTCGAGCCGGTATCCAGGCACCTCGCGGACGTTGACGGTGCCGACGTTCAATTCGTTGACGAAGCGCGTGATGTAGTCGAGGCGCTGCGTGCATACCGCCGACGACAGGCCATAGGCGGTGCCGTTGGAAATCGCGATGGCTTCCTCGATCGAGCTGAAGCGCAGCACCGGCGACACCGGGCCAAACGTCTCCTGCTTCGCCACCGTCATGCTGAGATCGACATGGTCGAGGACCGTCGGCGAATAGAGCGCGCCGACGCGGATGTTGCCGGCGAGCAGTTGCGCCCCCTGCGCGATGGCTTCGTTGACGCGGGCCTCGAACTGCATCGCTGCCGCCTCGTCGATCACCGTGCCCATGTCCACGTTGCGATCCGACGGGTCGCCATACTTCCACGCTTTGGTTCTGGCCACGAGCAGCTCGACGAAGCGGCTGGCCACCGCCTCGTGCACCAGGATGCGCTTGACTGCCGTGCAGCGCTGCCCGCTATTTTTGTAGGAACCTTGCGCTGCCAGCGTGGCGGCTTCCTCGAGGTCGGCGTCCTCCATGACGATGATCGGATCGTTGCCGCCCAGTTCCAGCACCTGGCGCCGATAGCCTGCCTTCGATGCGATGTACTTGCCGACGGCGACGCCGCCGGTGAACGTGATGAGGTCCACGTGCTCGTTGGTGATCATCTCGTCGGCGATCTCGCGCGGATCGCCGGTGACGACCTGGAACATTTCCGGCGGCAGTCCCGCCTCGTAGAGCACATCGGCCAGCATGAAAGCGGACAGCGGCGTCTTCTCGGAGGGCTTCAGCACCATCCGGTTGTTCGACGCGATGGAGGGCGCCACCTTATGCGCCACCTGGTTCATCGGGTGATTGAACGGCGTGATCGCGCTGATCACGCCCAGCAGCGGGTCGCGCTGCGTGAAGATGCGGCGCTTCTTGCCGTGCGGCGTGAGATCGCAGGAGAAGGACTGGCCATCGTCGCGCAGCGCCTCGTTGGCGGCGAAGTTGAGCACGTCGCACACGCGTCCCACTTCGTACAGCGAGTCCTTCTTGCACAGCCCCGATTCGCGGGTGATGAGGTCGGACGCGGCTTCCGTGCGCTCGCGCAGGATGGCCGCGGCCTTGTCGAGGATCGATGCGCGCTCGTAGCGGGACAGCTTCGACTTGAAGTCACGGCCAATGGCAAAGGCGCGGCGAATGTCGTCGACGGTGGCCATCGGCGTCGTGCCGACCAGTTCGCCGTTCCACGGATTGAACACGTCGATGTTGCGCGCGGTGGCCACCTTGCGGCCGCCCAGGCGAAGAGTCTCGGCGACGAAA
>JBKJSU010000122.1:0-3985 GCA_046594415.1 Casimicrobiaceae bacterium
GTAGTGATCGCCCTGTCGCACTGCCCGTGTGGCCATAGCGCCCACGTCCGACCCTGCGTCCGGTTCGGACAGCGCGAATGCCGCGATGGCTTCACCCGTGGCCACGCGCGGCAGCCATGCGGCACGCTGTTGCGGCGTCCCGGCCAGCGCGATCGCGCCGCCGCCGAGGCCCTGCATCGCGAACGCGAAATCGGCCAGCCCGTCGTGATAGGCCAGCGTTTCGCGCGCGATGCACAACGCGCGCGACTCGAGCGCAGGCAGCGCGCCGCCATCGGCGGCCGGCACGCAATAGCGCAGCCAGCCGGCCGCGCCCAGTGCGCGCACGCGGGCACGGCACACGGCGTCGACGTCGGCCGCCGCGGGTGCGGACGTGCTGTCGTTCAGGTGCGCGACAATCCACGCATCGAGGTCCCGCGCCAGCACGCGGTGCGCGTCGGCAAAGAACGGCCAGTCGAAGTGGGTGCGGTCCACGTCAGTTGCCCTCGAACCTGGGCGTCTTCTTCGCCGCGAAGGCTTCGTACGCGCGCCGGAAATCCTGCGTCTGCATGCAGATCGCCTGCGCCTGCGCCTCCGCCTCGATCGCGGCGTCCACGTCCATCGCCCACTCCTGATGCAGCAGCTTCTTGGTCATCGCGTGCGCGAAGGTCGGCCCGTCCGCCAGCGTGCGCGCAAATTGCAAAGCGTCGGCCAGCAGCGTCGCCGCGGGCGCGATCCGGTTGAAGAAGCCCCATGCCGCGCCTTCGTCGGCCGTCATCACGCGCCCGGTGTACAGCAACTCGGCGGCGCGCCCCTGCCCGATCGTGCGGGGCAACAGCGTGCAAGCGCCCATGTCGGCGCCCGCCAGCCCCACGCGCGTGAACAGGAACGCGATGCGCGCGGCAGACGTGCCGAAGCGGATGTCGGAGGCCAGCGCCACCATCGCGCCGGCGCCGGCGCAAATGCCGTCGACCGCCGCGACGATCGGCTGCGGACAGCGCCGCATCGCCAGCACCAGGTCACCGGTCATCCGCGTGAAGTCGAGCAGCTGCGGCGCCGACATCGTGGTGAGCGGGCCAATGATCTCGTGCACGTCGCCACCGGAACTGAAATTGCCGCCGGCGCCGGTGACCACGACGCACTTCACGTCGCTGGCGTACACCAGCGCGCGAAAGAGGTCGCGCATCTCGGCGTAGGAATCGAAGGTCAGCGGATTCTTGCGCTCCGGTCGATCGAGCGTCAGCGTGGCGACCTTGCCGTCCGCGTCTGTGGTCCACTTGAAGTTGCGCGCTTGATAGTCGCGCAACGGTTGCTGCTGCCCGGTCATGCCCGTGGTCGTGCTCATCGATTCTCCTGCGTCCGGCTGACACTGCGTTTGAGCGTGCCCAGCAACTGGTGAAGACTGGCGCGATCGGGCGCCGCCACGTCGGCGAGCATGCCGATCACCCACTGCTCGTGTTCAGCGGCCATGGCGTCGAATGCCGCCTTGCCCTTCGGCGTCAGGCGCACTGCATGCGCGCGCCGGTCCTCGGGCGCCGGCGCGCGGGCCACGAGGCCTTCCGCGACCAGTTCGCTGGTGAGGCCGGTGACGTTGCCGCCGGTGACCATCATCCGCCGCGACAGTTCGCCCATGCGCAGTCCCTGCGGGTGACGCTCCAGCTGGGCCAGGAGGTCGAAGCGCGCCAGCGTGATCGAGAAGCGCTCGCGCAGTCGCGCGCGGATCCCGCGTTCCACCATTTGCGTGCAGGTCAGCAGGCGCAGCCACAGGCGCAACGACTCGTGATGATCGTCGGTGCCGCGCGTTTCGGCATCGGTGGCCACCGGTGGCGACTCGGCGACGGCCTTATGGTCAAGCGTATGCATGCGTTTCAGCCGTTGGCCTCGGGCCGCTCGTTGGCCATCTGCGCAGCGCGCGCCAGGTTGCGTTCGAGCTGGTCCCGGCCGGACAGATATTGCACCGGCCATTCGATCTCGCGCACGCCCAGCGCGGCAGCCGCGTGCAGCGTCCAGTAGGGGTCGGCCAGGTGCGGCCTGCCGATCGCGCAGAGGTCCGCGCGGCCCGCCATCAGGATGCTGTTGACGTGATCGGGCTCGAAGATCGCGCCCACCGCCATCGTGGCGATGCCGACCTCGTTGCGGATGCGATCGGCGAACGGCGTCTGGTACATGCGGCCATACACCGGCTTGGCCGCGCGCGTGGTCTGCCCTGACGAAACGTCGATCAGGTCTGCGCCCGCCTCGCGGAAGAGGCGCGCCAGCGCGACCGCGTCGTCCGGCGTGTTGCCTCCCGGCGCCCAGTCGTGGGCGGAGATCCGCACCGACATCGGCTTGTCCGCCGGCCACACGGCGCGCATGGCACGAAACACCTCGAGCGGATAGCGCGCGCGCTGCTCCAGCGACCCGCCATACGCGTCGTCGCGATGATTGGTCAGCGGCGACAGGAAGGCGGACAGCAGGTAGCCGTGCGCGCAGTGCAGTTCGAGCCAGTCGAAGCCGGCGTCGGCGCCGCGCTGCGCGGCCTGCACGAATTGGTCGCGCACGCGCTCCATGTCCGTATGGGTCATTGTCCGCGGGAGCTGGTTGTCCGGACCATACGCAACTGCGGACGGCGCCAGCAGCGGCCAGTTGCCCTCCGGCAGCGGCGCATCCGCCACCTCCCATCCCAATTGGGTCGAGCCCTTGGGCCCCGCGTGTCCCAGCTGCAGTGCAATTTTGGCCGCCGTGCGCGAATGGACATAGGCGACGATGCGCCGCCACGCCGCCGTGTGCGCATCGCTCCAAAGGCCAGCGCAGCCCGGCGAAATGCGCGCGTCCGCGGCCACGCACACCATCTCGGTAAACACGAGCCCCGCGCCGCCGTGCGCGCGACTGCCGAGGTGCACGAGGTAGTAGTCGTCCGGCATGCCGTCGCGGCACGAATACTGCGCCATCGGCGAGACCACCACGCGATTGGCCAGCGTGACGCTGCGCAGCGTGAACGGCGTGAACATCGGCGGCACCGCTGCGGCATCGGGTTGCACGCGCCGCGCGAACCAGCCCTCGATGCGCTCGACGAATTTTGCATCGCGCAGCCGCAGGTTTTCGTGCGAGATCCGCTGGCTGCGGGTCAGCAGGCTGTACGCGAACTGCTCGGCCTCGAAGGCGGTATAGCGCGCGACGTTCTCGAACCATTCGGTGGAGTTGCGCGCCGCGTTCTGGATCTTCAGCACTTCGAGCGCGCGCTCGGCCTGATAGCCGTGCAATGCGCTCGCCAGGTCGGGTGCTGCGTCCACCGCGCGCGCCAGCGCGATGGCATCCTCCAAGGCGAGCTTGGTGCCCGAGCCCACCGAAAAGTGCGCGGTGTGCGCCGCGTCGCCCATCAGCACGACGGGAACATGCTTGCCGTCGATGGCGTTCCAATGCACCCACGTGCGGCACACCACGCGCGGAAAGCGGATCCAGATCGCCGACCCGCGGATGTGCGTGGCGTTGGACAACAGCGGATTGCCGTCGAGCCAAGGCGCGAAAAGGCGCTCGCAATACGCGATGCCCTCCTCCTGCGTCATCGCCTCGAGCCCAGCCGCGCGCCAGGTCGCCTCAGGGGTCTCGACGATGAACGTGGACGTGTCGCCGTCGTACTGGTACGCGTGCGCCTGGAACCACCCGTGCGGCGTCTCGACGAACGCAAACGTGAACGCGGAAAACAGTTTGCGGGTGCCCAGCCACACGAAGCGGCACTGGCGCAGTTCAACGTCCGGGTTGAATGTCTCCGCGTAACGCGTGCGGATGCGGCTGTTCAAGCCATCGGACGCCACGACGAGGTCGGCGCCGAAATCGCGCGCCGTGGCGAGGTCGTCGGCCACGTCCGTGTCGTAGACGAGTTCCACGCCCAGCGCCTGGCACCGCGACTGCAGGATGTTGAGCAGGCGCTTGCGGCCGATGCCGCAGAAGCCGTGGCCGCCGGAGGTGACCGTGCGCCCCTTGAAGTGCACGTCGATGTCGTCCCAGCGGTTGAACGCGCCGACGATCT
>JBKJSU010000076.1:0-9873 GCA_046594415.1 Casimicrobiaceae bacterium
CGAAGCGCTGCTCCGCGCGCGCCAGCGCATCCGCATTGGCCCGCCAGAACCGGAGCCCGCCCTCGACGCGCTCCGCCGACACGAATGGCGGCGCGTACTCGAACCACTTGGGAGGCACCAGCAACGGCCGGTCCATCGCGATCACGATCTTCGGTTGATGGCGCGCGGCGGCGAACCAGCGCTCGACCTGCCGCAGGTCGAGTCCGGTTTCCGCGGCCACTTCCGCCGCGAAGGCGCGCACATCGTCGCGTTGGCCATACGCCGGCGTGGCAGCGTCACGGGACTTGGCCGCCGCAGCGGTTGCTGCCGGCGCGTCCGGCGCGGCGGCAAGCGCGCCGGCAAGAAGCAACAGCATCGGGATCAGGCGAAAGTGGAGGGGCATCATGGGTGCTATTATCGCGCGGCTTTCGCGCTGTGGCGCGCGACAGTCTCCACCTGCGCATGCACAAATTCTATCCGCTTGCTCGTCCGTTCCTGTTCGCGCTCGATCCCGAGACCGCGCACGACATGGTATTTGCGGGTCTCGACCGCGCCGCCGCGCTGGGATTGGCGCAGCTTGCCGCGCCGCGCGTGCCCGCAGTGCCGGTCACCGTCATGGGCGTGCCGTTTCCCAATCGCGTGGGACTCGCTGCCGGCCTCGACAAGGATGCCGCGCACCTGCGCGGACTGGCCACGTTCGGCTTCGGCTTCCTCGAGGCAGGCACCGTCACGCCGCGCGCGCAACCGGGCAATCCGAAGCCGCGGATGTTCCGCCTTCCGGCAGCGCAGGCGCTGATCAACCGCCTCGGCTTCAACAACGGCGGCGTTGGGAATTTCGTCGCCAACGTCGAACGCTCCGGCTACAACGGAATTCTCGGCATCAACATCGGCAAGAACTTCGACACCCCCAACGAGCGCGCCGCCGACGACTACCTCGCGTGCCTGCGCGCCGTGTATCCGCACGCCGCCTACGTGACCGTGAACATCTCCTCGCCCAACACCAAGGGCCTGCGCGACCTGCAGTCGGAAGGCGCGCTGGCGGCGCTGCTGGTGCAGTTGAAGCGCGAGCAGGCCGTGTTGGCGCAGGCGCACGGTCGGCATGTGCCGCTCGCGGTGAAGATTGCGCCGGACCTCGCCGACGATGCCGTGTGCGGCGTGGCGCGCCTCCTGGTCGAGCACCGGATCGAAGGTGTCATCGCGACCAACACCACGATCGCCCGCGACGCCGTCGCGGGACTGCGCCACGCCGACGAAACCGGCGGGCTTTCGGGCGCGCCGGTGCGCGAGCGTTCAAATGCCGTGATCCGGGTACTGGCGGCGGCGCTGGACGGCGCGCTGCCGATCATCGGCGTCGGCGGCATCATGTCGGGCGACGATGCCCGCGCCAAGATCGCGGCGGGCGCCTCGCTGGTGCAGCTCTATACGGGCCTCATCTACCGCGGCCCGGGACTGGTGGCGGAATGCGTAAAGGCGCTCGCGCGGCCCTGACGCCTTATCGCGTTGGCCGATTGAAGACGAGGATCTTGCCGGCGGCCAGCGTGGTGAGCACGCCGTTCTGATTGGTGGCGGTGCCGTCCATTGCGGCGATGCCGCCGCCCTGCTTCGGCTTCGGCGTGAGCGCGACTATGGTCCAGGCGATCGTCAACGTGTCGCCGGGGCGTACCGGTGCGACGAAGCGCGCGTTGTGTTCGAGATAGGCATTGGCCGTGCCGTAGAAGTGCATGCCGACCGGGCCGCCCATCAACGCGCTGGTCATCATGCCGTGCAGGATCCGGCCGCCGAAGCGTGACGCGCGCGCAAAGGTTTCATCGACATGCAACGGATTGAAATCGCCCAGCAATCCGGCGCTGGTGACGAGGTGCGTTTCCGTGATCGTCACTGCGCGGCTGAAAGTGTCACCCACCGCGAGTTCGTCGAACCAATGACCGCTGCCGTCCATTGCGATGCCACAGGCGAGCACGCCGCCCGCGTCAGCGGGCAACGCTCACCGGTTCCCAGCGAAAACCTGCCGCTTCGACGCCTTCGCGCAAGTGGGCGAGACCGGCATCGACGTCGTGCACGTCGCCCTTGACCCCGAGTTCGATGCGCCGCTCGCCGGGCGTTAGCATCGACGGCAGGCTGAAGAGCTTCAACGTCGGAAAGCGCGCGACATTGGCTTCCATCAATTCGAGCAACTGGCTCTCGCCGGCGCCGAAGACCAGGATCGCGCGCTCCGCCATCGGCGCGGCGCGCATGTCGGGGTACCACTGCGCCAGCGCCCAGTCGAACATCGGCCACGCCATCTGCGGGAAGCCCGGCAGGAAGAGATGATCGCGGATCGCGAACGCGGCAACGCGGTTGACGGGATTGGGGATGATCCGGCTGCCTTCGGGAAATTCCGCCATCAGTACGCGGTTGGGATAGGCCTCGGCGCCGAAGCGCGCTTCCAGCTCGGCGACGGCGTCCGGATGCCTCACCAGCGGCACGCGCAGCGCGGCGGCCGCGGCCTGCCGGGTGTGGTCGTCGGGCGTCGCCCCGATGCCGCCGAAGCTCACGACGAAGTCGCCGCGCTCGAGCGAGGCGCGCAACAGTGAAGTCAGCCGCTCACGGTCGTCGCCCACGTAGTGCGCATAATCGAGGCGCAATCCGCGCGGGCGCAGCGTCTCGATCACGTGCGGCAGATGCGAGTCCTGCCGCTTGCCGGACAGGATCTCGTCGCCGATGATGTACGCGCCGATGGCCGTCATCGCGGGTCCTGGCACGACGCGCGACGCATCAATCGACCGCGACGGTTTCGGGAAATTTCTGCTCGATCTGCGTCATCATGCTGGTGAATGCACGATCGATCAGCGGCTCGGCCTCGACCAGGCGGGCGGTATCGGCCCGGAAGCGATCGGCCAGTTCCTCCGCCGTCATCGACAGCGCCTTCTGGCCCTGGCGGTTGGTGAAGAGGTAGGTGCCGCGCAGCGGGCTCACCCAGGCGAGCTTGGCAAAGGCGAGCTGGCCGCCTTCGGCCTCGAATTCGATCCACATGCCGCGCTCGAGGTTCTGGGCGATTTCGAGATAGTCGTCGTCCTGGACCTTGCGCTCGAGCTCCACGGGCTCGGGCACGGCCTGTGTCATGGCCACGGCGAGTGCTTCCGCCTTCGCGGCCAGTGCGTCGTTGCCGGCAGCCTTGGCCATCTCGGCCTGCGCCATCGCGGCTTCGGCCACCGCCGCCGTCGGCGATGCGGCCATGGCGAAGGCGGGCTTCACCGCAGCCGCATGGGCTTCGACCAGGTTGGCCATGAACGCCTCGCGCTGCTCCGGCTGCCAGCCGTCATCCCCGACGCCGGCCGACAGCCGCTTCAGCAGCGACGGCAGCAGTGCGACGAGATGCCGCCGGTCCTCGGTCGAGCGCTTGGGCTGCACGCTCCAGACGAGGTCCTCGAGCGTTGCCACGCCGACGATCCAACCCTCGCCCCCCTCGCCGTCGTCGAGATACACGCGCTCCAGCGAGCCACGCCAATTCTGGCGCAGGAACGTGGCCAGGAAGTTGGGTACCGGCGCGCCTTCGATGCGCTTCTCGATCTCGGCCCTGGCCACCACGCTGGCAATCTGCTGGCGGTCCTTCTGGTTGATCGCGTCGGCCGTCGAGCTGATGTTGGCCTCGGCGTCCTGCTCCTCCTCGGCCAGGAACGCCTGCAGCACTTCGCGCTGCTCGTCGAAGATCGCGAGATCGTCGGAAAAATTGTCGAGGATCTGGTGGACGATGCTGGCAAGGCACTTGTAGAGCGGATCCTCCTGGCCCATGACCGGCGACCAGCCAAGACCCGCGTGCGCAAGTTCGTTGACCAGCAGGCGGGATGGATGGGATTTTTTGGCGAAGAAGGCGCCGTCGAGCATCGCCGCCTTCAGCACCGGGATCTGCAACCGGGCGAGCAGCGCCTTGATGCCGTCGGGCAGGTCGCGCGTCTCGAAGATGAAGTCGAACAGCATGGCGACCATCTCGATCGTCATCGACTCGATCTGGTTCGCCTTGGCGCCGAGCGGGGATTCCTGCAGGTCGCGCAGAACGTTGTGCAGCCCGTCCGGGATGCCGGAGAACGAGACCGCCGCGCCACCCACATTGAAACCGGACTGGCCGGCCTGCAGGCGCGTCAGTCCCTCGTGCAGGTCGGCGCTGGTGATGATCGGCGCGCCGGGCGCATAGCCGGACGGCGTCATCGGCATCGGCGCGAAGGTGCGCTGTTGCGCCATGCCCGGCATGGCGATAGCCGGCAGGTCGCCGTCCGCGCCGCCCGGCGCGTGACCCCTCGGCATGGACCCCATCGGCGCGTGGCCGCCGACCTCGGCGCCATGCGCGTGCATGCCGGGTGACGCTGCCGCCGGCGTGCCGCTGCCGTACATGCGCTTGAACAGCGCCATCACGTCCATTTCAGGCGGCGGTGCCGATTCCTTCGCGGCCTTCGCCGCAGCGCGTTCCGCGGCGCGATCCGCGGAACCGCCGCGATTGATGGTGCCGGGCTTGCTGATCGCGGGGACCAGGTCAAGGCGCGTCAAGTGCGCATTGACGTCGGCGTAGATGGTGGCAATCCCGCCCAGCGGCGCCTGGTTCAAGTCCTTCATGATCTGGAACTTGATCCTGCGTTCCGCCTTCAGCGATTGCACGGCATGCGCGAACGCGTCGATGATCGTGGACGGCGACAGCGGATTGGCATCGGTCGACAGGTCGGGCTTGCCCAGCAGGTGGCCCATGCCGCGGTTGAGCACCAGCAGTTCGTCGTGGCACGCGTTCTCCACCACGCGCGTGATGTTGCCGTTGAGGACGGACTCGTCCATCGCCGTGGTGTCGACCAGCGTGAGGTTACGGGTGTCGGCCTTTGAAAACTCGGCGGCGACCGTCGCCTTGCCGGCGATCCGGTCGTTGATCAGCGTGCGCAGCTGCTTTTCGAATTCGGCCATCAGCGCGGGGCGCTCGCCCTTGAGCGTGCCGCGCGCGTCGAGGTAGAGTTGCTGCTCATCGCGCACATCCGAGCGGCTGGCGCGCTCCATCAGCATATCCCCCACCTTGTCGAGGATCTGCGAAAACGCCTCGGTCAGCCGCGTGATCGCCAGTTCCCGGCAATCGTCGAGGATCTTGGCAATTTCGCGGGCCGGCTGGCGGCGGCTGGCAGTCTCGATGACGGATGCTTTCACTTGGATGCGGTTCAGATGCAGGTTTTGTGACAGCTCAATACGTTAGGACAAAATACGGCTAACTTACTGTAGCACGATACCCCCCCAGGCCAACGTTCTGGCCGGCACCTGGCCCCCGGTCAGCGCGGCAGGTCGCTCCAGGACTTGGACAGGCGCTTGAAGGACACGGGAAAGGGCGTTTTCAGCTCCTGGGCGAAGAGGGACACCCGGAGTTCCTCCAGCAGCCAGCGGTATTCGTCCAGCGTGGGCTCCCGGCGCCCTTCCCGCCGGTTGCGCTCGGCCCGCTCGGCGAATTGCCGCCACAGCTGACCCACCGCGTCCGCGTGCCGGGCATCGCGGTCGGGACGCTCGGCAAACTTCGCCAAACGCCGGTCGAGGCCCTTCAGGTAGCGCGGCAGGTGCTGCAGCTGGGCCCAGGGGGTGGCGCCGAAGAACCCCGGGTAAACCAGCGCGTCGCGCTGTGCCCGCACTTCAGCCGCGATCCGCGCCTGCGCCTTCGGCACGGCGCCCAGGCGCTGGTTCAGCGCCAGCACTTCGGCGGCGATGCCCTGCAGCAGCCGGAACGCCCCTTCGATCACGGCAGGCAGCCGGGTCCGCGCGCGCTTCACCCCGTCGGCGAAGGCCTGTGCGTTGCGCGGCAGCGGATCGTCGGCCAGCAGCGCGCGGTCGAGCGCGGCGCCAAGCACGTCGGCAAGCAGCGTATCGGTGCCGATGGTGGCCTTGAGCTGCAGCGCTGCCGCGGCAAAACCGGCACCGCCCTTTTCAAACCGGGCGATGGCATCGCGCAATTCCCGGCGCATGAGGCGCAGCACGCCGCCGCGCGTGGCCTCCGCGGCGGCGGCGGCCGTGTCGAGGAGCACCAGCGACACGCTGGCGGTGGCATCGACGAGCGCCGGATAGCCAGTGAAACGCCGGCCGTCGCGCTCGATGTGCAGTAGTTCGGGCAGGTCGCCGAAGTCCCAGCGGTCGATGCCGGTGCGCTCGAACGCCGGGTCGACGCCCGCGAACGAAAGCTGCGCAGCCTGGCCCAGCTGCTCGCGCAATGCGGCGAGGTCGCGTCCGGAAGCCAATTCCTGGCCCGCGGCGTCGACGACCACGATGTGGACGCGCAGATGGGCGGGCAGTTCGACCGCAGTGAACAGCTCGGCGGGTGGCGCGTCGGCAAAACGCGTCACGAAATAGGTGCGCAGCGCAACGGGCGGCGGCTGGTTGCGGTCCGGCGCAGCATCGAGAAACGCGCTGACGAAGTCGGGCACCGGCACCACCCGGCTGCGCCACGCCTTGGGCAGCGACTTGAGGTAGAGCGTCAGCAGCTCCCGCTCCATGCCCGGCACCAGCCACGCCAGGGCGGCCGCCGACACCTGGTTGAGCAACGCCAGCGGTACGGTGAGCGTGAGGCCGTCGAGCGGATGCCCGGGGTTGAAGCGGTACTGCACGGGCAGCGTGGTACCCGCCATGGACAGCGTTTCCGGGTAAAGGTCGACGGTGACGGCCGCGGCCGCGTGTCGCATCAGGTCGTCGCGCGTCATGAACAGCAGACGTGGATTGATCCGCTCCGCCGCGTCGCGCCACTGTTCGAACGTGACGAGCGACAGCACGTCCGCGGGCACGCGCTCGGCGTAGAAGGCCGCAATGGTCTCGTCGTCGACAAGAACATCCTGCCGTCGCGCCTTGTGCTCGAGTTCTGCAATCTGCGCGACCAGTTCCTGGTTGTGCGCGAGGAAACCGCCGCGCGTGCGCAACGCGCCGGGCACCAGCGCTTCGCGGATGAACACTTCGCGCGCCAGCACCGGATCGATCGCGCCGAAGGACACGGGGCGCCGCGCGACCAACGTCAGCCCGTAGAGCTGCACGCGCTCGCTGGCCACGACCTCGCCGCGCCGTTCCTCCCAGTGCGGCTCGAAGTGATCGCGCGTGACGCGATTGCCGGCGACCTCCTCGATCCACTCCGGCTCGATCCGGGCGGCGTTGCGCGCATAGAGGCGCGATGTTTCGGTCAGTTCCGCGGCAAGAACCCATTTGCCGCCCTTGCGCGCCAGTCCGGACGATGGGTGGAGATGAAATTTGAGTCCGCGCGCGCCAAGGTAGTGTTCGTCGGCATCGGCCTTGACGCCGACGTTGCCGAGCAGGCCCGCCAGGATGGCCTTGTGCAGGGCTGCGTAGCGAGGCGGGTCGAAGGTCTTCGGCAACTCGGGCTTCCATGTCCAGCCCGCATCCTCCAGCGTGGCGACGAGCTGTCGATGCACGTCGCGCCATTCGGACAACCGGAGAAACGACACGAACTGGGCGCGGCAGGCGTCGACCATGCGCCGGTGCGACAGCCCCTGCCGCTGCACGTCGGCGAAGAACTCCCACAGCGCCACCAGCGACAGGAAGTCGGAGCGGTCGTCGCGAAAGCGCAGGTGCGCCTGGTCCGCCGCCTGCGCGCGTTCGAAGGGTCGCTCGCGCGGATCCGGAACGGCCAATGCGCTGGCGATGATCAACGCTTCGGGCAGGCATCCGGCATCGCGCGCGGCGAGCACGATCCGGCCGATGCGCGGATCGAGCGGCAGCCGCGCCATCTCGGCACCCAGCGGCGTGAGTGCGCGCGCCTCGTCGACGGCGGACAACTCCTGCAGCAGCGCATAGCCGTCGGCAATCGCACGCGGCGGCGGCGCCTCGAGGAAGGGAAACGACGCCACCTCGCCGATGCGCAGCGACGTCATCCGCAGGATGACCGCCGCCAGCGACGAGCGCAGGATCTCGGGCTCGGTGAAAGGCGGCCGCTTCGCGAAGTCGTCCTCGGCATAGAGCCGCACGCAGATCCCGTCCTGCACGCGCCCGCAACGGCCCGCACGCTGGTTGGCAGCGGACTGCGCGATCTTCTCGATCTGCAGCAGCGTGGTCTTGTTGCGCACGCTGTAGCGCTTGACGCGGGCCAAGCCCGCATCGATGACATAGCGGATGCCGGGCACCGTCAACGACGTCTCGGCCACGTTGGTGGCCAGCACCATCCGCCGGCCGTTGCCCGCCGCGAACACCCGCTGCTGCTCCGGCACCGACAGGCGCGCAAAGAGCGGCAGGATTTCCAGTTGCTGTGCATACGGGCGCCGCGCGAGCGCGCGACGGGCCAGCTCGGCCGTTTCGCGGATCTCGCGTTCGCCCGGCAGGAACACGAGGATGTCGCCGGGGCCGCCACGCCACAACTCCTCGGCCGCCGCCACGATCGCCTCTTCCAGTTCCTCCTCGTCGTCGGTTTCGTCGGGCGCGCCGCTGTCGGTCGGCGTGCCGGAGCGCAATGGCCGATAGCGCACTTCCACCGGATACACACGGCCGGACACCTCGAGCACCGGCGCCGGATGTTCCGCGGTGCCGAAATGCCGTGCAAACCGGTCGGCATCCAGCGTGGCCGACGTGATCACCAGCTTGAGATCCGGGCGCCGCGCCAGCAGCTGCTTCAGGTAGCCCAGCAGGAAATCGATGTTGAGGCTGCGCTCGTGCGCCTCGTCGACGATGATGGTGTCGTAGGCATCGAGGTCGCGGTCGCCCTGCGTCTCGGCGAGCAGGATGCCGTCGGTCATCAACTTGATCCATGCGTCCGGGCGCGTGTGGTCGGTGAAGCGCACCTTGTAACCCACGGACTGCCCGATCGCTTCACCCATCTCCTGCGCGATGCGGGTGGCCACCGCGCGCGCGGCAATGCGCCGCGGCTGGGTGTGGCCGATGAGGCCCCGCGCGCCGCGCCCGGCGGCGATGCAGATCTTGGGCAGCTGCGTCGTCTTCCCCGAACCGGTCTCGCCGCAGACGATGACCACCTGATGCTTGCGGATCGCCGCTTCGATCACGCCCGCCTGCGCCGACACTGGCAGTTCGGCGGCATAGGCGATGCGGGGGCGCGTGGCCACGCGGGCGGCGCAGCGGGCCACGGCGCGCTCGACGTCCTCGGCCAGCCGCGCCCAATCGGCGGGCGGCGCGCGGCGCGCCCGGGCCCGGTCAAGCCGGCGGGCAAGGCGAGCCGCGTCGGCTGCCATGGCCTGCGGCAGGCGCGCGGACAGTTCGGCGTAGGTTCGGGTCATGGCGGGAGGGGCCGCGCTGCACCGGCGGGCGCAGCGCAGCGCATGGTGGACAGGACGCCACGAAAGGCGCGAATTCTACCGCGCGGGCGCGGCGATTGCGTATTATCCGCACCATACGGGCGCCGGCCCCCAGCGTTGCGAATGCACCGGTGCCTGGATCTCGACCCGGAGGACCTTCCATGCGACACCGCAATCCAGGCGCGCCGCGGCGCGCCATCCTCGTCACCGCACTCGCGGCGACGCTCGGCCTGGCCGCCCTCACCGCCGACGCCGTCACGCTGCGCTGGGCCGGTCGCGGCGACATGCAGACCACGGACCCGCACTCGCAGAACGAGGGCCTGACCAACAACATCAACAGCCTGATGTACGAGTTCCTGGTGATGCGCGACAAGAACCTGGGGCTGATCCCGTCGCTGGCCGAGTCGTGGACGCAGGTCAATCCCACCACATGGCGCTTCAAGCTGCGCTCCGGCGTCAAGTTCCACGACGGCACGCCGTTCACCGCCGACGACGTCGTGTTCAGCTTCGAACGCGCCAAGGCCGATACGTCGCAATTGCGCGCCTATGCCAACTTCGCCGGCACCGCGAAGAAGATCGATGACCTCAATGTCGAGTTCGTCACCAACGGCCCCAACCCGATCATGCTGGAGCACCTCGCCACGATCAACATCCTGTCCAAGGC
>JBKJSU010000084.1:0-7489 GCA_046594415.1 Casimicrobiaceae bacterium
GCGGGCCCGCGCGCCACGCGCCTTGGTGGGGTCCTTGGCCTCGAATTCGAAGCCGACCTTGCCATCCTTCTGCACGACGAGAAAGGCGGAGAACGGCCGGCGCGTGCGTTGCGACACGAACTGCAGCAGATCGGTCTTGCGCTCGGCCAGCAACTTGGTCATCTGCGCGGGTTCGATGGCCTTTTGCAGGATGGTGCGGCCCGAGCGGAAGTCGCAGGTGCGCTCCGCGCCGACGGCCTTTTCACATACGTAGGCCATGCCATGCTCGAACACGCGATTGCCGCACTTCGGGCAGGTGCCAAGAGGGGTCTGCGCGGAAAAATCCGGCGGCGGGCCATCGTCGTCGATCGCGTTGCCGAAGTCGAACGTGACCTCGTTGGTGTCCGTCAGCTTCAACTTGGCGGAGAACGGCCGTCCCATCTTGCTGCGAAAGCCCTCGAGCGGACCGATCTCGCGCTCCTTCAGCAGCACTTCGGCTTCCTGCGGTTCCATCTGCCGGCCGCCCATGATCTTCCAGAACGCAAAATCGCATTTGATGCACTGGAATTTCTTGTACTTCTCGTGTACTTCGCCGCCGCACTTCGGGCAAGGCGTGACCAGCGTCGCGAAATCGCCGGGGATCGTGTCGCTTTCGTAATTCTTGGCCTGCCCGACGATGTGCTCGGTCATCGCGACGATCTCGCGCATGAACGTGTCGCGGGGCAGTTTGCCGTGCTCCATCTGCGCGAGCTTGAACTCCCACTCGGCGGTCAGCTCCGGCGAAAAGAGTTCCGGCACGCCCAGCCCGTGCAGCAGCGTGAGCAGTGAAAACGCCTTGGCGGTGGGCACCAGTTCCTTGCCCTCGCGGTACACATAGCGTTCGGCGATCAGGCCTTCGATGATCGCGGCGCGCGTGGCCGGCGTGCCCAGGCCCTTTTCGCGCATGGCCTCGCGCAGCTCGTCGTCCTCGATCAGCTTGCCCGCGCCTTCCATGGCCGACAGCAGCGTGGCTTCGTTGAGACGCGGCGGTGGCTTGGTGACGAGCTGCACCACGTCCACGTTTTCCGTCGCGACGGTTTCGCCGGGCTTGACCGCCACCAGCGAGGCTTCGTCGCCTTGCGCTTCCTTGCCGTACACCGCGAGCCAGCCGGGCGTGACCAGGATGCGCCCTTCGGTCTTGAACGGTTCCTGTTCCACGCGCGTGATGCGCGTGGTGACGAGGTGCTCGGCCGCCGGATAGAACACGGCGAGGAAGCGGCGCACCACGAGGTCGTAGAGCTTGCCCTCGATCTCGTTCAACGTCTTGGGCGCCACCTGTGTCGGGATGATCGCGAAGTGATCGGAGATCTTGCTGTTGTCGAAGATGCGCTTGTTGGGGCGCACCCACTTCTTCTTGATGATTTCGCGCGCCAGCGTGCCGAAGGCGGTGGACTGCCCCAACTCCTCGAGCGTGGCATTGACGGTGGGAATGTAGTCCTCGGGGAGCGCACGCGCATCGGTGCGCGGGTAGGTGAGCACCTTGTGCTTTTCGTACAGCGCCTGCGCCAGCGACAGTGTGGTGCGCGCCGAGAACCCGAAGCGCCCGTTGGCTTCGCGCTGCAGGCTCGTCAAGTCGTAGAGCAGCGGCGGGCTTTGCGTGGTGGGCTTCGACTCTTCGGTGACGATTCCGGGCTTGCCGGCGCATGCCGTGGCGATGGCGCGGGCCCGCGCCTCTTCCCATAGCCGCTCGGCGCGGCCTTCGGGATCGTCATCGCTCTTCTTGAACTTCTCGTCGAACCAGCGGCCGTTGTATTCGCCGGCGGCGGCGCGGAACGTGCCCATCACTTCCCAATAGTCCCGCGGCCGGAACGCGCGGATCTTGGCCTCGCGGTCCACCAAAATGGCCAGCGTGGGCGTCTGCACGCGCCCGACCGTGGTCAATTGGAAGCCGCCGGACTTGGAATTGAACGCGGTCATGGCCCGCGTGCCGTTGATGCCGACGAGCCAGTCGGCTTCCGAGCGGCACACCGCGGCATCGGCCAGCGGGAGCATGGCCTCGTCGGTGCGCAGCTTGGCAAACCCGTCGCGGATCGCGGCGGTGGTCATCGATTGCAGCCACAAGCGCTTGATGGGTTTGGTCGACTTGGCGAACTGGGCGATATAGCGAAAGATGAGTTCGCCCTCGCGGCCTGCGTCGCAGGCATTGATCAGCGCGCTCACGTCCTTGCGCTTGATGAGCTTCAGCAGCGTCTTCAGCCGGTTTTCATTCTTCTCGATCGGCTTCAGCGCAAACTTGGACGGCACCGCCGGCAGGTGTGCAAACGTCCACTTGCCGCGCTTGACCTCTTCCTCCTCGGGCATGCCGATCTCGAGCAGGTGCCCGACCGCGGACGACAGCACGTAGGCGTCGCTCTCGAAGTAGTCGTCGTGCTTGGTGAAGCCGCCCAGCGCCTTCGAAATATCGGTGGCGACAGAGGGCTTCTCGGCAATGATCAGGGTTTTGGGCAAGGGGACTTCCAACCGGCAGGTCGGGTCAAAGGGACGCCGATACTACCCGTGGTGGCATGACCGGGGCAAGAATACTGGTATTGACGTCCGGCCCAACGCGCGTGCGAGCGTGTGCGTGCGCGAGGCCTCATGGGGGACGGCGCCTTTGCCAACGTCCGCCCGGCAACGCGGTGACGTTGCCGTCGAGTTCAAGCAGTACCAGCGCCTCGAGCACCATCGCGGGCGGTTGCCCGGTACGCGCGCACAGCAGGTCGACGTCGGCCGGATCGTCGCCCAGCGCCTCCAGCAACGGATGCGCCGGCGCGCCTGTTGCCGCGGGCGGCGGTACCCGCGACGTCGAGCCGAGTTCATCCAGGATGTCCTGCGCGGTCTCGACCAGCTTGGCCCCGTCCCGGATCAGCCGGTGACAACCACGTGCCAGCGGCGAGTGGATGGACCCGGGAATGGCGAACACCTCGCGGCCGGCCTCCCCGGCCAGCCGCGCGGTGATCAGCGAGCCTGACGACAGCGCCGCTTCGACCACCAGCACGCCTCGCGCGAGACCCGCGATCAGACGGTTGCGCCGCGGGAAGTTGAAGCGGGTGGGTGGCGTGCCCGGTGGAAACTCGGACAACAGGCCGCCGTTGGCCGCGATCGCATGCGCCAGCGCCCGATTTTCCGCCGGATAGACGCGGTCGAGCCCGGTGCCGACCACCGCCAGCGTGGAGCCCACGCCGCGCAGCGCGCCGACGTGTGCCGCCGTGTCGATGCCCTGCGCGAGGCCCGAAATGATGGTGTATCCCGCATCCGCCAGTGCCTGCGCGAAAGCGGTGGCGTTGTCCGCGCCCTGCGGCGTGGCGTTACGGCTGCCGACGATGGCCAGTGCCGGACGGTTGAGAACGGCCCGCTGGCCGGTGAAATAGAGCACGGGCGGCGCGTGACCGAGTTCGAGCAGCGCCTGTGGATAGTCGGGGTCGTCCCACGCCAGCAATTCGTGGCCGGGCTGAGCGAGCCAGTTGAGCGTGCGCGCGAGCGCGTCGGGCGGCACGGGGGTTAGCAGGCGCTCGACAGCGCCGGCAGGCAGCAGGGCCGACAACTGGGCGCCCGACGCCGCCAGCACCGGCTCCGGGCCGCCAAAGGCCCGCAACAGGATCGCCATAGCGGCGGGAGGCAGCCCTTTGTGGGCGAGTTCGGCCCAGGCCGCGGCAGTGGACGCGGATTCCATGGCAGGCACAGGATGCGCCGGCGGCGAGCGCACCGGCTATCAGACTAAACGCCGAAGGGCGACTGCGCGCTTACGGCTTGCGCGCGTAGTCGCCGGGACGGACCGGGTCGGTGGTGTTGAGGATGACGGCGAAGGACACGCGCTCGAACGTGCGGAAGACGAACATCAGCCCGGTACGCTCGTCGGCGGGCTGCAGGTATTCGCGCGGCGTGAACACCGTGGTGGGATCGAGGTAGCGCAGGATGATCGTCTGCTGCCGCGACGGACGCGGATCGATGATCGGCGCCACCACGCGATAAACGGCGAGCACGTGGCCCGGCTCGAGTCCGTCCTGGGTGCCCTTGTCGATGGTCACCACATAGCCGCGGCCGGTTTCGAGGTTGTCGAAGGGCACGCGCAGGATGCGGGCGTTGATCGGCTGGTCCGGCGCGCGCGGCACATAACTGACGATCGAATCGCGCGGTGCCGGGATCAGGCGGTCGCCGACCAGGATTTCCTGGATCGCCGACTCGATGCGAACCGTGGACAGGTCACCGAACTTCTCGACCCGCGCGGTGCCGAGGAAGCGGTTCTCGTAGCCCAGCACTTCGCTGCTGTCGAGGTTGAGGATCGCGCCGATCGGACGGTAGATGTACCAGAGGTCGCCGGCCTTCGGATCGATGTCGATGACGTAGACGACGTCGCCGGTGCCGCGAACCACGCGCTCCCGGTTGCGTCCGGAGAGGATCTGCGCGGCGTTGTCCAGGCCGCCGGGGCCGGTCACGAGCGGTCGCGTCAGGTAGGCCTCGATGTCGCGGGCCGGAATGCTGGGGATGGCGTCGGCGTTGAGCGGCGTCACGCGCGTGGTCGGCGACACGATGACGGTATTGGCATTCGAATTGCGGGAGAGTTCGAGCCGCGGCTGGCCGTCGACCATGACGAGCCGGATCGTGTCGCCCGGGTAGATGAGGTGCGGGTTCTTGATCTCGTCCCGGTTCATCCGCCAGATGTCGGGCCAGCGCCACGGGTCTTTCAGGAACTTGCCCGAAATGCCCCACAGCGTGTCGCCCTTGACCACGGTATAGCTGTCCGGGGCCTTGTCGGCGATCTCGGGGGCGGCTGCCGGGGTCTGCGCGGATGCGCCGATGGCGCCGGCGAGCAATGCCGCGGCAGCCATGGCCAGAATGACGCGCTTCCCTGTGTTAAACTGTTGAAGCATAACGCCTCTTCCGTGTTGGACGCGCGCGCGCCTCGGGTTGAAAGGCTCGTCGCCAACTTAAAGACATCGTCCTAAATCGCCGCAAAATAACGACTTAACAGGGATTCTGCATCCGGCACCTGCATTTGGCAAGCTATGGCGCTCCTACCCATCCTCGAATACCCCGACCCGCGTCTCAAAAAAGTTGCGGCCGAAGTCACGGCCTTCACACCGGAGATCGTCCGTCTTGCCCGCGACCTGGCCGAGACGATGTATGCCGCCCCCGGGATCGGTCTCGCCGCCACCCAGGTCGATGTGCACAAACGCGTGATCGTGATCGACATCTCCGAAAACTGCAGCGACCTCCTGGTGCTGGTCAACCCTGTGCTCCTGGCCGCCGAGGGCGAAGCGGAGTGCGAGGAAGGCTGCCTGTCCGTGCCCGGTTACTACGACAACGTCACCCGCGCGGCGCAGGTCACGTTCCGCGCGTGCGACGCAACAGGCAAGCCTTTCGAGCGCACCGTCGACGGCATGCTTGCCGTCTGCGTCCAGCACGAGATGGATCACCTGATCGGCAAAGTGTTCGTCGACTACCTGTCGCCGTTGAAGCGCGCCCGGCTCACCGCCAAGCAGCGCAAGAAGCAACGGCTCGTCGGCTGACCGGTCGCCCCCGCGTGTCGTCCCCCTCCCTGCTGCGTGTCGGCTTTGCCGGCACGCCCGCGTTCGCCGCCGCCGCGCTGAAGGCCATCATCTCCGCCGGCTTCGCGGTCCCGGTCGTACTGACGCAGCCCGACCGGCCGCGTGGCCGCGGCATGCAGGTCGACCCCTCGCCGGTAAAGCAGTTGGCGCTGCAGCACGCGATCCCCGTGCAGCAACCCGCCTCGCTCAAGGCGGACGCCGCGCGTGCCGCCGCGCTCGCCGTGCCGCTCGACGTGCTGGTCGTTGCGGCCTATGGCCTCATCCTGCCGCGCGCCATCCTCGACTGGCCGCGCCACGGCTGCATCAACATCCACGCCTCGCTGCTGCCGCGCTGGCGGGGCGCCGCGCCGATCCCGCGCGCCATCGCCGCCGGCGACGCCGCCACGGGCGTCACGATCATGCAGATGGATGCAGGTCTCGACACTGGACCCATGATCGCCACCGTGCCGATCGCCATCGCGCTCCGCGACACCGCCGGCATGCTGCACGACCGTCTCGCGGCCGCGGGGGGCGACGCGATCGTGGACGTGCTGCGTCGCCTGGCGCGCGACGACGCAGTGGCCAGCGAACCGCAACCGGCCGAAGGTGCCACGTACGCAGCCAAGCTCGAACGTGCCGAGGCCGCGATCGACTGGACGTTGCCGGCGCTGGCAATCGACCGCCGCATCCGCGCGTTCGATCCAGTGCCCGGGGCCTTCACGCACTGGCGCGACGAGACCGTCAAGGTCTGGTCGGCGCATCCCAGCGCGGCGCGCGCCGGCGCCCCGCCGGGAACGGTGTTCGGCGTCGGCGCCGACGGCATCGATGTCGCCTGCGGCGAGGGCGTGCTCCGGCTCGTCGTCGTGCAACCCGCCGGGGGCAAGCGGATGGACGCCGCCGCCTTCGCCGCCGGCCGCGCGCTGCGCCCCGGCATGCGGTTCGGCGCACCCGCGCCGACCGTCGTCAGCTAGCCACCAAGGGTCACCATGCAACACGAACAGCGGTTGGCCGCCCTCGCGGTGCTGCGGGTCATGGCCGGCACGCCGCTTCCCGCGGCGCTGGCGGCGGTAGCCGATAGTGCCGATACGCGTGGCCAGGGCTTCGTCCAAGAGCTTGCCTACGGCACGTTGCGCCACTGGGGGCGCCTCGATGCGCTGACGCAGGTTCTGGCAACGAAGCCGCTGTCGGACCGCGCGCTGGCCACGCTGATCGCCGTCGCGCTGTATCAACTGGACCACACCCACGCGCCGGCCTTTGCCGTGGTCGACCAGGCAGTCGAAGCCGCCGCGCTCCTGACACGGCCGCAGGCCAAGCCGCTGGTCAACGCGATGCTGCGGCGCTACCTGCGCGAACGCGACGCGCTCAACGCGCAGGTGTCCAAGGCCAGCCGGGTGGCGCTGTGGTCGTATCCGCGCTGGTGGATCGGCCGGGTGGAGGCGGATTATCCGCAGCACTGGGAGGCGATCCTCGCGGCGGGCAATGAGCGCCCGCCGCTCACGCTGCGCGTCAACGCGCGGGTGACCACGCGCGAGGCGCTGGCGGCGCAATTCGCCGACGCCGGCATCGAGACCCGCGGCGTCGGTGCCGAGGGCCTCATTGTCGTCGTGCCGCAATCGGTGACTGCGTTGCCCGGCTTTGCGGCAGGCGCCTTCGCCGTGCAGGACGCGGGCGCGCAGCTTGCCGCGCCGCTGCTCGCGCCGGCCGATGGCATGCGCGTCCTCGATGCCTGCGCGGCGCCCGGCGGCAAGGCTGCGCACCTCGCTGCGCTGGCGGCCATCGACCTGACGGCGCTCGACCTCGATGCGGCAAGGCTTGCGCGCGTCGACGACAACTTCGCGCGCTTGCGGGTGGCCGGACCCAACGTGCGCACGCAGGTCGGCGACGCCGGCCACCCGGCCACCTGGTGGGACGGGCGACCCTTCGACCGGATCCTCGTCGACGTCCCGTGCACCGCGTCGGGCATC
>JBKJSU010000164.1:0-3102 GCA_046594415.1 Casimicrobiaceae bacterium
GATCGGGCGTTCCGATCCCGTCCGCAGAACGATCTTACCGCGCTCGGGTTGAGGATACGCAAGTGCCACACCGACCGCGACCAACGTCCGCTGCAAGCCGGGCGCGGCGCGGGCACCCGGCAACCGCTTCTACGACCACTGCGGCGCGAAGACGTCCCGCTGACAAGAATCCCAGGGCCGCACTCGTTGTGTGCGTTACCGTACGGACATTTCCAACACCAACGTCAAGACTGTACCTTGCGCACCGTGTTTGGCGTCAACCATCAGCGGAATACGCTCGCGAGCGCATCGATCGATGCGCGCACGATGTCGAGGTAACCGATCGCCGTTATAATATTCGCGTATCCTAATCAACCCGATTTTCGAATGAATGGAGCAAACATGACCAAGTTCAAACTGCTTCCCAACCTTGCGCGCCGCGCCACATTGGGCGTGCTGCTTGCCGCAACGCTCGCTGGATGTGCCACCCAGGCCGTTTCCCCGTCCGAACCGGAGAAGCTTGTCGCCGATGCGCAAACGACGCTCAGCAACTTCATGCGCGACCCCGACCAGACCTGGATCCAGGAAAACCTCGGTCGCGCCAAGGCCGTGATGATCGCCCCGCAGATCGTCAGGGCGGGCTTCATCTTCGGCGGTTCGGGCGGTCGCGCCGTGCTGGTCGCGCGCGACGGACGAACATGGGCCGGTCCCGCGTTCTACAACCTGGCCACGGCCAGCGTCGGTTTCCAGGCGGGACTCGATGTCTCCGAGGCGATCATCGTGGTCATGACGGACAAGGGCCTGAATTCGCTGCTGTCGAACTCCTTCAAAATGGGCGGCGATGCGAGCATTGCCGCGGGCCCGGTCGGCGCCAGCGCCCGGTCGACGGTAACGGCCGACCTGATCACGTTTACGCGCGCGAAGGGCATCTACGGCGGACTCAACCTCGACGGCACCGTGGTCAGCACCAACATCCCGTGGAACGATGCCTACTTCGGGCGCACCAACCTGCTGCCGCCGGATGTCCTGATCCGCCGGACCGCGACCAGCCCGAAGGCGGCGGCGCTGCTGGCCGATGTAGCCAAGGCAACGAAATAGTTCTGTAAGGCGGGCCGGTTCGTTGCGAACCAGCCAACAATACGCGCAACGCGCAGGAGAACTGAGCGTTGCGCTGCTGCGAAAAGTTGTATCAGACGGCGGGCGATGCCCGCCGTTTGCGTTCTGGTGAGCGCATCTGGCGAATCGCCTCGTGCATGTCCCACGCCACCTGCAGATGCATCCAGAACGCGGCCTCGTTGCCGAAGAACAGCGCGAGGCGGATGGCGGTATCGGGCGTAATGATGCGACGCCCGTTGATGAGTTCGTTGACCCGGCGGCGGGAAATGCCCAGGGCCCGCGCCAATTCGGTCTGCGAGATCGCCAGCGGCTTCAGGTAACGCGTGGCAAGGAACTCGCCGGGCAGCGGCGGCCGCCGCGACGGCAGCGCCAGTGCCGGCGCGGGACGCCGCTTCACCTTCGCCGCAGCCCCGGACCGCGGCAGGTGACCTGCGACCGCCATGGATGCGCCGGTGCCGTTCAAGGCCTCGGCGTGCCTTTCCACATCCGGATGCCGTTGGTCATCGTCCCGATCACCGATTGGCCGCTCATGATGTCTTCACGGAACACCATGTAGATGTGCACGATCGCAAAGAGCAGCAAGTACCACATCGCCAGGTGATGCCACGTGCGCACCGTCTGCGGATCGCCCATCACCACGAACACCCACCCCATCAGGTTCATCGGTGTGCTGCCCCAACCCCATGCCTCGGCGTAAAGCGCAAGACCGGTGATGATGATGAAAATGGTGCCGAGCGTGTACATCGCGAACATGGCGATCTGCGCCAGCGGGTTGTGGCCCACCCACAGGGGGGACTCGTCCTTGAGGAACAGGTAGTAGCCCATCTGGCTGAAGAGGCCCTTCCACCAGCTGCCGTTCCACACCGGTGGAATGAAGATCGCCCGTGACGCATGATTGCCGACGAAGGCCCAGTAGATCCGGACCAGGAAGGCAATTGCGAAGATCATGCCCGCGATGAAGTGAATCATGCGGATGTAGCCGAACATGTAGTGGAACGTGGCCTCGCCGCCGATCGACGGCGGCGGGCTGCCGATCAGGTAGCCGGTGCCCATCAGCACGAACAGCGCGACCATCATCACCCAGTGCCATAGCCGCACCGGGGCTTCGTACACGTAGACCGGCTCGAGCGGACCGGCGAGGACCTGCCCGGAAACGGGGTTGACTCTCATCGCAATCTCCTCAACCGGTCAGCGCACCTTGATGGAAACGAGCTCTTCACCCTCGGGCGACATCACGTGCGTTGCGCACGCGAGGCAGGGGTCGAAGCTGTGGATGGTGCGCAGGATCTCGAGCGGCTGTGCCGGATTGACCATCGGCGTGTTCAGCAGCGCGGCCTCGTAGGCGCCAATCTGACCCTTGGCATCGCGCGGACCCGCGTTCCACGTCGTGGGCACCACGCACTGGTAGCTCTCGATCTTGGTGTTCTTGATCTTCACCCAGTGCGCCAGCGCGCCACGCGGGGCTTCGCAGGGGGCGACACCCTTCGCCTCGGCCGGCCACGTCGACGGCTCCCACTTCTCGATGTTGGCCGTCGCAAAGTCGCCGGCCTTGAGGTTGGTTATCAGCTGGTCGAAGAAATACTTCATCTTGTGCGCGGCCCATGACCCTTCGAGTCCGCGGGCAGCCGTGCGGCCCAGCGTGCTGAACAGCGCCGTGACAGGCACATCGAGTGTCTTCAGCACCATGCTCACCTGTTCGGTGATTTCCTTGTCGCCGCGCGCATATGCGACGATGTACCGGGCGAGCGGACCCACTTCCACCGGATTGCCTTTCCAGCGCGGCGATTTCACCCACGAATACTTGGCGCCTTCGTCCAGGTTCTCGATGTTGGTACGGGTGCCCTTCGTCTTCGGGCCGAGGACGAAGTTGGGATCCGTGACGCCGTCGAACGGGTGCAGTCCCTTGTTCTCGTCGCCCTGCTTGTACCAGGAGTGCGTGACCCACTCCTGCACCTGGTCGGGTGCTTTCAAGTCGACGTCGTAGATCTTCTTCAGGTCGCCACCCAA
>JBKJSU010000266.1:0-4626 GCA_046594415.1 Casimicrobiaceae bacterium
CGACGAGCAGACCCCGTCGGGCTATCCCAACGCGTATTCGCATGCGCTGTACATCGACGGCGAGTACACGTGGCGCAACGTCGACAACCTGCTCGAACCCACGCGCGGCTGGATGGCCACCGCGCATTTGGGGGGAGGGATTCCCGGCGCGTCGACGGAGCGTTTTGCGCGCGTCATCGGCCGCGCCGTGGCGTGGTATCCGCTGTCGAAGTCCAACACGCTGTCGGCGCGGGTCGAGGCCGGCGCGGTGCTCGCCAGGTCGCGCGACGGCATCCCGTCGAATTTCCTGTTCCGCACCGGCGGCGACACCACGGTGCGTGGCTACGCGTTCGACAGTTTGGGTGTCCCGCTGGGCGACGCGGTTGTCGGCGGCCGCTTCTACGCAGTGGCCAGCGTGGAGGCTGTGCACTGGATCACGCCGTCATGGGGCGCTGCCGCGTTCATCGACGCCGGCAACGCGACCGATTCGACGTCCATGACGCATCCAGCGGTTGGTTACGGCATCGGCGCGCGGCTGCGCACGCCGATCGGCCCGTTCCGCCTCGACCTTGCCTACGGCCAGGAAACCGCGAGCGTGCGCATGCACTTTTCCGTGGGCCTCGCGTTCTGATGGCGACGGACGACGCTACCGACATCGCGGCGACCGCGCCGACGAAGCGGCGCCGCCGCTGGCCGCGCGTGCTGGCGGGACTCGCGCTGGCGCTGGTGCTGGCCGGCGCCGCCGGCTATGCGTGGCTGGGCAGCGAAGGCGCGCTGCGCTTTGTGCTGGGCCGCGCCACGGCGGCCAGCGAAGGCCGGCTCACGATCGATGGCGCCGAAGGTTCGCTGTTGTCGATCGTCCAGATCGCGCAAATCGAATGGCACGGCGACGACGTCGACATCGCGGCGCGCGAGGTGTCGATGGCGTGGAGTCCCATCGATCTCATTTCGCGGCGGTTCACCGTCGCGGGCCTCGCGGCGAGGCACATTGCGGTCACCGTCCGCAACGCGGACTCATCGTCCGGACTGCCGGCAACGCTGGCGCTGCCGCTCGAGGTCAATATCCGCAACGTCGGCGTCCAGAGCCTCACGTGGACAACGCCGAAAGGCAGCGGCGCCCTGACCGGGATCGCGTTCAGCTATGCCGGCGGCGCCACGTCGCACCGGCTGGCCAACCTGCGCTTCGTCACGCCCGACGGCACGCTAACCGGGGGCGTCGAAGTCGGCGCCCTGGCGCCGTTTCCGTTGCGCGGCGAACTGGAGTTCGCCGGCGATGGCGATTGGAAGGGCGCGCTCGCGACGGTCAAGGTCGCGGGACCGTTCGAGCGCCTGAATCTCGATGCCCGCGGCACCTTGCGCGACGCTAAGGTTGCCGCACGCATTGTCGCCACGCCTTTCGCGGCCGTGCCACTCGTCAGCGCCGACATCGACGCCAGCGCGGTCAACGTCGCGCAGTGGGACGCCACGTGGCCCGCCACCGACCTCGCGTTGAAGCTCGTCGCGCGGCCGGACGGCGATGGCTTTGCGGGCACCGTCGAGGCGCGCAATGCGCTGGCGGGTCCGCTCGATGCCGCGCGCATCCCGGCGGAGAGCCTGACCGCGCGCTTCGCCTGGCGCGACGGCACGCTGGCGCTGAGCGACGCCGAAGTCGCGATCGCGGGCGGCGGCAGCGCCAGCGGACGCGTCACGATTCCAACGCGTGGCGGCGCCAGCGCCTGGGCGCTGCAACTGCGCGCGGTGAACCTCGCCCGCATCCAGTCGACGTTGCTGGCCACCCGCTTGTCGGGATCGGTCACCGCCGAGGTCACCGGCAGCCGCCAGAGCGTGCGTGGCGACTTGCGCGAGGACGCGCGTGCGCTGGCATTCGCCGCAGTGGTCGAAGGCAAGCGCCTGCGCATCGAGAGCTTTCGCGCGCAGGCCGCGGGCGGCGAACTCGCCGGACAGGGCACGATCGCGCTGGAGGGTGCGCGACCCTTCTCCATCAACGCGCGCGCAGCGAATTTCGATCCATCGCGCTTCACTGACGTGCCGCCGGCGCTGCTGACCGGCACCGTCGCGGCCACCGGGACGCTCGCGCCCGCCTGGGACGTCGTCGCCAGCGTGACGCTCGACGCGGGCAGCAAGTTTGCCGACACGGCGGTGTCCGGTAGGGCGCGCGGGCACGTCACGCCCGGCCGCGCGACGGATCTCGACGCAACCATCAAGGCCGCCAGCGCGACGGCGACGCTGAAGGGCGCCTGGGGCACGCCCGTCGACAAGCTCCAGTTCACGCTGGACGCGCCGCGCGTGGGCGAGCTGCGACCCCTCATGCTGCGCGCGACGCCGCAGTGGCCGGACGCGCTCGCCGGCGCCGTCAGGATGAGCGGAACACTGTCCGGCACGCCGCGCAATCCAGGCCTCGTTCTCGACGCGCATGCGCAGGCGCTGCAGTGGGGCAAGACCATGCGCGCGGCGACGCTCGACGTCGCCGCCACTGTCGCCGCCGGCAGCGAGACCAGCGTGGCGTTCGACCAGCGCGCGCTGCAGATCATGGTGAACGGCACGCGCCTGGTGGTACCGCAGGGCGAACTCACGGCCGCGCAGATCAAGGTCGCCGGAACGCTTGCGCGCCACGATGCGGCGATCGCCGCGACCGGTGACGGCTTCGCCATCGCCGCCGGTTTCGCCGGCGGGCTCGAGGACCGTAAGCAGGGCGACGGCAAGAACGACCTCACGTGGTCAGGCAATGTGTCACGCCTCAGCAACGCCGGCAACGTGCCGCTGGCGCTGCAAGCACCCGCGACGCTGGTCGTGTCGCGTTCGCGCGTTGAGGTCGGCACCGCGCGCATCGCCATCGCCGAGGGCCGCGCCGACATCGAGCGGCTGGTGGTCGATGCCGGTCGCGTGGACACCCGCGGTTCGTTCACCGGGGTTCCCGTCACCGCCGTGGCGCGACTAACCGGCGCGAAGCTGCCCTTTACGTCGACGGTGGTACTGGGCGGTGACTGGAACGTGACCGCGGCGCCGAAAGTCAACGGCACGTTCAACGTGAAGCGCGAAAGCGGCGACTGGTTTGCCGCCGAGAGCGCGAGCCTCGACGTCTCCGCACTGGCACTCGGGATCACCATGCTGGACCTGACGGGCCGCTTCGTCGACGATGCGCTCGACGCCAGCGCGCGTTTTCGCTCATCGCGCGGCGGCACCGCAGATGCCACCTTCACGCTCGCCGCCGGCAGCGTAGCCGGATTCCTGTCGGCCGAGGCTGCGCTGCACGCCACGCTGCGGGCCGACATGACGACGTTGCGGCCGCTGCAACCGTGGCTCGGTACGACGGCGGTGATCGACGGCCGCGCGCATGCCGACATCGAAGCCCGTGGCACGCTGGCGCGGCCGACCTACACGGGAACACTGACGGCGGATGCATTGCGCTTTGCCGTCCCGCAATACGGCGTGCAACTGCAGGATGGCCGCCTGCGCGCGCGGCTGGTCGATCGCACCATCGTGCTGGACGAGCTCTCGCTCGCCGGCGGCGAAGGCCGCTTCGTCGCCGAGGGGACGCTGGCGGCGGTGCGCGACGAAGCCGCGGCAACCGGCGCCAACCGGGCCAAGGTCGAAGTGCGGTGGCGCGCCGAGAAATTCACCGTGGTCAACCGGCCCGATCTGCAGATCGTCGCGGGCGGCAACGGCACGCTGGCGCTGCAGGACAAGCGGTTGGCACTCGCGGGCACCGTGGACATCCTCAAGGGCACGGTGACCTATGCGCCCTCTGTCGACGGCCGGCTGTCGAGCGATGTCGTGATCGTCGGCCAGCCGCGACCCGCCGCCGACGGCGACGGCATGGGCGACGTACCGCTCGCGCTCGACCTCGATGTCGGCTTCGGTTCCAACTTCCGCTTCAGCGGCGACGGTCTCGAAACGCGGCTCGAAGGACGTGTGCGCCTTACCAACAATGCCGCCGGCGTGCTCTTCGCCAACGGCACGATCCGCGCCGTGGAAGGCACTTACTACGTGTTCGGCCAGCGCCTCGTCATCGATCGCGGCAACCTGATCTTCAACGGCCGCGCCGATAACCCGGGCCTCGATGTCGTGGCGTTGCGGAAAAATCTCGCCGTCGAAGCCGGCGTCGAGGTGCAGGGCACCGTGCGCGTGCCGCGCGTGCGTCTCGTCTCCAATCCGCCGGTACCCGATAACGAAAAGCTGTCGTGGCTGATCACCGGCCAGGGGCTCGATCGCGCTTCGACAGGCGATCTGGCGGCGCTCTCCGCTGCCTCGGCGTCGCTGCTCACCGGCGGCGAGCGCCCGTTCACCACGCAGATCGCCAACCGCCTCGGCCTCGACGACATCACGTTCCGTGGCTCGAGCGCTTCCACCACCGGTGGCGCGTCGGGACAAGTGGTGGCGTTGGGCAAGCGGATCTCCGACCGCCTGTCGATCGTCTACGAACAGGGGCTGACGGTGGCCTCGAATGCGCTGCGCATCGAATATGCGCTATCGCAAACGCTGACGCTGCGCGCGGAAGCCGGCGCGGTAAGCAGCGTCGGCATCTTTTTCCGCCGGACCTACAACTGACGCAACCCGGGCGTGACGCGCCCTGCGGCGGCGCCGCACGCGCGAGGCGTTGGTGACGGGCGACCAGAACGCCGGCAACACCATTTGCTGCCGCCTGCC
>JBKJSU010000373.1:0-7203 GCA_046594415.1 Casimicrobiaceae bacterium
GTGGGATGCACGGTGGTGCCGATCACCAACGCTGCCGCGTCGTTCCTGTACATGCACATGCGCGGCATGGCCGGCGACCCGGGCGAGCTCCTGCGCGCCCAGGTCACGGCAATGGGAGAAGGCGTGGGCATCCTGCTGCTGGGTCCGGTGATCCTCGCGATTGCAGCGGCGTGGCGCCATCGTCGCAGCGCGATACGGCACATCGAGGCGCTGGTGATGCAGGTGAGCAGCGCGATCGTCGCGCTGGTGGTCTTCGGCGGGATGATGGCGCCGTCGATGAATGCCGAGTCGCTGCCCTACGCGATTTTTCCGTTCACCTACTGGGCGGCCTTCCGGCTGGGCATGCGCGACACGGCGTTGGCGCTGCTGCTGGCGGGCACGATCGCCGTGGGTTGCCATTCGCTGGGCGTGGGCCCCTTCGTGATGACGCGCGGCACGCCGGCCGACCCCTTTGCCCATTACGCCAGCCTGTATCTCTTCCTGATCGTGTTGTCGACGACTTCATTGCTGGCCGCCGTGACGCAGCAGCAGCGGGAAGCGGCGGAAGCCGGCGTGCGCGAGAGCGAACAGCGCTACCGCACGCTGATCGAGCGGATGAACGAGGGCGTGAACATCACCGACGCGCAGGCGCGGATGACATTCGTGTCGGACCGCTTCTGCGCGATGGTCGGCTTTGCGCGCGAGGAGCTGCTGGGCCAGACCGGCGCCATGCTGACGGTGCCCGAGCAACAGGGGGCGTGGGAAGAGTCGCATCGGCAGCGGCGCGCTGGCCTCTCGGAGTCCCACTCGCTGACGATGCGCCGCAAGGACGGCAGCCTGCTGCATGTGTGGATCTCGCCGCGGCCACAGTTCGGGCCGGACGGCGCCTACATGGGCAGCCTCAACGTGGTGTTGGACATCACCGACCGGCGCCTGGCCGAGGATCGCGCCCGCGCGCAGCTGGATCAGTTGGCGCACGTCGCGCGCGTGGCCTCGATGGGCGAGATGGCCAGCGCGATCGCCCACGAGGTCAACCAGCCGCTGACCGCGATTGCCAACTATGCTTCCGCCAGCTTGCGGTTGATGCAGGACAAGCGGATGTCGCCCGACGAGGCGATGGCGGTGATGAAGCAGCTGGCGGACGAAGCCGAGCGCGCCGGCGAAGTGGTCCGCAAGATGCGCGGGTTCGTGCGCGGCGAAGTGGGCCGTCCGGTGCGCATCGTGGTGGCCGATCTCTTCGCCGACGTGCAGCGGCTTTCGGGCCCGGAGGCGCGCGTGCACCACGTGCTGCTCGATGCCGACGCGGAAGCCGGCGCGCTGGCGATCACGGCCGACGTCGTCCAGATGCAGCAGGTGCTGCTCAACCTGGTGCGCAACGCCATCGAGGCCATCGCTGGCGCCGATGCGGTGGCGCGACGCGTCGTGCTGACCGCGATGCCGGCGGGCGATGGCATGGTGGAAATGCGCGTCAGCGACTCCGGCCCCGGCGTGGCGGAAGCCGATCTCGAACAAGTGTTCACGCCCTTCCACACCACCAAGCCCGACGGTGTGGGCATCGGCCTCGCACTGTCGCGCTCGATCGTTGAAGCGTATGGCGGCCGGATATGGGCCAGCACCATGCCCGCCGGCGCCGTCTTCCATCTCACCATGCCCGCCGCGTGAAGGAGCCCGCGATGCCCGCCCTCCAACCCCTCGTCTACGTGATCGACGACGAAGCGCCGATCCGCGACTCGCTGGCCATGCTGCTGCGGTCCGTGGGGCTCGCGTCGTCGTTGTTTCCCGATGCGCCGAGCTTCCTCGCCGCGGCGCCGTGGCGCGAACATGCCTGCGTGATCGCCGACGTGCGGATGCCGGGGATGAGCGGCCTCGAATTGCAGGAGACGCTGCGCAGTCGCGGCGCGGCGTTGCCGGTGATCATCGTGACCGGCCATGGCGACATCGGCATGGCGGTGCGCGCGATGAAAAACGGCGCGGCGGACTTCATCGAGAAGCCGTTCAACGGGCAGGTGCTGCTGGACGCCGTGCATCGCGCGCTGGCGCAGGCGGCGACGCCACCGGCGTCGGCGGCAGCGTCGGCCGAGGGCGATCGCGAGGATCTCGCGCGCCGCATCGCCACGCTGTCGCCGCGCGAGCGCGAAGTGATGGCGCTGGTGGCGGATGGATTGCCGAACAAGACCGTGGCCACGCGGCTCGACCTGTCCACGCGCACGGTGGAAGTGCACCGCGCGAAGGTGATGGAAAAGATGGGCGCACGCTCGCTGGCGGAACTGGTGCGGATGAATATCGCGGCAGGATAGGCGGTTACAGGGGCTTGGGCATATCGCGCAGCAACTGCGCGCGGCGCTCCAGCCACCAGCCGTACTGTGCGGGCCACAGCTTCCACCCGGCCTCGCCGTCCAGTTCCACCGCGGCGCGGCCGGCCCAATGCGGGTCGACCAGGGCTTCGCGGCCCAGCGCGACGAGATCGGCTTCACCGCGCGCGACGATCGCCTCGGCCTGCGCCGCATCCAGCACCAATCCCACCGCCTGCGTGGCGATCCCCGCTTCCGCGCGCACACGTGCGGCAAACGGCACCATGTACCCGGGCTTCAGGTCGAAGCGCGCGCCCGGCAGCCCGCCTGCGGAACAATCGATCACGTCGACGCCGAGGATCTTCAACTCGCGCGCCAGCGCCACCGTGTCGTCAAGCGTCACGCCGCCGTCGATGCCATCGATCGACGACGTGCGATAGAAAAGCGGCTTGTCCGCCGGCCACACTTCGCGCACCGCCTTGGCAATCGCCAGCCCGAAGCGCATGCGCCGCGCCAGGTCGCCGCCATATTCGTCGCGCCGCGTATTGGAAATCGGCGACATGAACGAGCTGATCAGGTAGCCGTGCGCGCCGTGGATCTCGATCACGTCGAGGCCGGCGCGTTGCGCCCGCAGCGCCGCTGCGCGAAACGCGTCGACGATGCGCTTGATGCCCGTGTGATCCAGCGCCTCCGGCACCAGCCAGCCGTCCATGTGCGGTGCAGCCACCGGACCCACGATCGGCCACGGCAAATCGCCGCGCGCCGCATCGTCCGCACCCACCGCGGCATTGCCGAACCACGGCCGCTGCATGCTGGCCTTGCGTCCGGCGTGCGCCAGCTGCATGCCGGCCGCCGCGCCCATCGACTTCACGAAGGTCACCGCGCGCTGTATCGGCGCTATGTGCGCGTCCGACCACAGCCCGAGGTCGCCGTGCGTGATGCGGCCCTCCGCCACCACCGCAGTGGCTTCGGTGAACACGAGGCCGAAGCCGCCCATCGCAAATTGCCCGAGGTGCGCAAAGTGCCAGTCCTGCGCCATACCATCCACGGCCGAGTACTGGCACATCGACGACACCACGGAGCGGTTGCGCAGCGTGAGGCCACGCAACGTCAGCGGAGAAAAGAGATGCGACACGGAAAGTCCCTTCGATCAATCAACGGCCGCAAGGCGACGCGCGATGCGCCCCGCGCGTCAAGCGGAATGCGCCCCACGATGCGCCCAGCCCGTCATCCGGCGCTCGAGCACGGCAAAGATTTCGTACATCGCCATCGCCATCGCGCCGATCACGAAGAGGCCTGCAAACACCAGCGGCATCTTCATCGACGAACCCGCGGACATCATCAGGTAGCCGATGCCGTCGTTCGACGCGACGGTCTCCGAGACCACGGTGCCGACGAAGGCCAGCGTGATCGACACCTTGAGCGACGCGAAGAAGAACGGCAGCGAGCGCGGCAGCCCCACCTTGAACAGGATGTCGCCCTTGGTGGCGCCGAGCGAACGCAGCACGTCCTCGAGCTCGGGCTCCAGCGTCGCCAGGCCGGTGGCCACGTTCACCACGATCGGAAAGAAGCTGATCAGGAATGCGGTGAGGATCGCGGGCACTGTGCCGATGCCGAACCACACGACCAGGATCGGCACGAAGGCCACCTTGGGAATCGCGTTGAACGCCACCAGCAGCGGATACAGGCCGCGATACACGAAGCGCGACATGCCCACCGCGATGCCCAGCGCCAGGCCTACCGCAACGCCGATCGCAAAGCCGATCATCGTCGTCCAGAAGGTCTGCCAGGCATGGTGCGCGATCGGTTTGGCATATTCGTGCAGCGCCAGCGCAATCGTGTACGGGCTGGGAAAGATGAAGTCGGACACCTTGAAGAGCGAGCAGATCGCCTGCCACAGCGCCAGGATCGCGGTCAGCAGCAGCCACGGCGCCCATTTTTCCAACCGTCTTTGCTGGTCGTGGGTCATGGCGTGGCCGCCGTCTTGCGGATCATGCCGATGCGTTCGCGCATGTCGTGGACGATATGGGAGAACTTGTCGGTGTAGGTCACTTCGAGGTCGCGCGGACGCGGCAGGTCGATTTCGCGCCGCGTCAGGATGCGCCCGGGGCGCTTGCTCATCACGTACACGGTGTCAGCCAGAAACACGGCTTCGCGCAGGTCGTGCGTGACCAGGATCACGGTGAAGCGCTGCTCGGTCCACAGGTCGCGCAGGATGCACCACAGCTCCTCGCGCGTGAAGGCGTCGAGCGCGCCGAAGGGCTCGTCCAGCAGCAGCATCTTGGGCTTGTGCACCAGCGCGCGGCAGATGGAGGCGCGTTGCTGCATGCCGCCGGACAGTTGATACGGAAACTTGTCCTCATAGCCTTCGAGGCCCACGGTCTTCAGCAACGCGCGTGCGGTCTCCACATACTTCGCGCGGTCGCGCTTGAAATTGGAGCGATGCGGCTCGACGATCTCGAGCGGCAGCAGCACATTGTCGATCGTCGTGCGCCACGGCAGCAGCGTGGGCGCCTGAAAGGCCATGCCCACGATCTTCAGCGGTCCGGTGACCCTCGCGCCCTCGACGGTGACGGTGCCCTTGGTCGGCGGCTTGAGACCGGTGGCGAGCTTCATGAAGGTGGACTTGCCGCAGCCCGACGGACCGACGAACGCCGCAAACTCGCCCGGCTTGATCGACAGCGTGATCTCCTCGACCGCGAAGTCCTGATGCCCCTCGTAGGCGAGGAAGACATCGCGGAAATCGACGAAGGATGGCGCGGACGGCGTCGCGCCGGCGGCAGTGACAGCATTCATGCGGACAGCACTCCTGCGTGCGAAAAAAAGCCCCCGTCGCCGGGGGCCCCGATAGTTGGTGCGGCCTATTTCGGAATGATCATCCGGTCGGCCTTGGCCGGCAGATAGGCATCGCTGAAGATGGCCTCGGGCTTCACGGGATTCTTCAATTCAAACGCCGACGACACCTGCGTCACCATGTCGGTGAGGCGCGGCGCCAGCACGCCGCCCACACCGTTGGCCTTCGCTTCCTTCGTGGCGATCACGCTTTCGATGGCCAGCTTCATCCGGCGCTTCTCCAGCGTTTCGTCCACCAACGCGTCGCGCTCCTTTACGTACTTGATCGACGCGTCCGGGTCGGCCAGCACGTCCTTCATCCCCTTGGTGAAGGCGCGCAGAAAGGCCTTGACCACCTCCGGCTTTTCCTTGAGGAAGGACTCGGACACGATGATCGCGTTGCCGTAGAGGTTGACGCCGTAGTCGGGGTACAGCATCACGTTCACTTCGTCGTCCTTGATGCCGCGCGCGTTGAGGTTGAGGAGGCTCGTGAAGTAGAAGCCGGTGATCGCATCGACATCGCCCTTGACCAGCAGCGTTTCGCGCAGCGGCGGGTCCATCGCGGTCCACGCGATCTTGCCCGAGTCGAGCTTGTTGGCCTTCACGAAGATCGGGAAGGCGCGGCGGCCGGCATCGAACACCGGCGCACCCATTTTCTTGCCCTGCAGGTCGGCCGGTTTATTGATGCCGGTCTTCTTCAGCGAGAACACGGCGGCCGGTGTGTCGTCGTACACCATGAACACGGCAACGGGTTTGTTGGGCGCGGTGGGATTGTTGCCGACGAACTCGATCAGCGCGGCGAGGTCGGCAAAGCCCATCTGGTAGGTGCCGGACGCAACGCGGTTGACCGCGTTGCCCGAACCGTTGCCGGCATCGATGGTGACGTCGAGTTTTTCCGCGGCGAAGTAGCCCTTGGCCTTGGGCAACAGGAACAACGCGGACGGGCCTTCGAAGCGCCAGTCGAGCTGGAACGCGATCTTGGTGTCTTGCGCCGCGACCGGCAACGCGGTGGCGGCAAAGGCGACGGCCGCGCACGTCGCGGCGGCACGGCGGACCAACGAATTGAAACGCATCGAACTTCTCCTGACTTGCACAATGATGGGGCGGACGGTGTTCCGGTCACCCGCCTTTTGCACCCAATCGGCGCAAATGGCGGGGCGCGGACGCTCAGCCGACAATATTAGCGAAATCCGTGCCGTGCGGGGACTGGACTCAAAGCAGCGTCGCCTGCCGCGACAGGCAATCCACGACGGTCAGCGCGGTCATGTTGACGATGCGCCGCACCGTGGCCGATGGCGTCAGGATGTGGCACGGCTTGGCCACGCCCAGCAGGATCGGGCCCAGCGTCACCCCGCCGCCCGACGACACCTTGAGCAGGTTGAACGAAATGTTCGCCGCGTCCACCGTCGGCATGATCAACAGGTTGGCCTCGCCCTTGAGGCGCGAGTTGGGCATCGCCGCCATCCGCACCTCTTCCGACAGCGCGGCGTCGCCGTGCATCTCGCCGTCAATTTCGAGATCGGGGTCAAGCGCGGTGACCAGCGCCAGCGTGGCCTGCATCTTCTTCGCCTGCGGGTTGCTGGTGGAGCCGAAGCTCGAGTGCGACAGCAGCGCCACCTTGGGGGTGAGGCCGAAGCGGCGCATTTCCTCCGCCGCCAGCAGCGTGATTTCCGCGAGCTGCTCCGCCGAAGGATTGTCGTTGACGTACGTATCGGCAATGAACACGGTGCGGCTCGGCAGCATCAGCGCATTCATCGCCGCGTAGGTTTTCACGCCGCGGCGCAGGCCGATCACCTGATCGATGTAATAGCGATGCAGGTCGTGCGTGCCGAAAGTACCGCACAGCATGCCGTCGGCGTCGCCGCGATGCACGGCCATGGCGCCGATCAGCGTATGGCGGCGGCGCATCTCGATCTTGGCGTAGGCCTGGGACACACCGCGGCGCTGCGTCAGCCGGTAGTACTCCGACCAGTAGTCGCGATAACGCTCGTCCCATTCGGGATTGATGATGTCGAAATTCTCGCCTGGCTTGAGCCGCAGCCCGAAGCGCTCGATGCGCTTCTCGATGATCGACGGCCGGCCCACCAGGATCGGCCGCGCG
>JBKJSU010000464.1:0-3201 GCA_046594415.1 Casimicrobiaceae bacterium
ACGGCGTCATCGCGCCGACGTCGAGCGCATGGGCACCCAGCCACAGCAGGTGGTTGAGGATGCGCGTGACTTCGTCGAACATCGTGCGGATGTACTGCGCGCGCTCCGGCACTTCGATGCCCAAAAGGCGTTCGATGGCCAGGCAATAGGCATGCTCGTTGCACATCATCGACACGTAGTCGAGGCGATCCATGTACGGCAGCGACTGGATGTAGGTCTTGTGCTCGATGAGCTTTTCGGTGCCCCGGTGCAGCAGGCCGATATGCGGGTCTGCGCGCTCGATCACCTCGCCATCGAGTTCGAGCACGAGCCGCAGCACGCCGTGCGCCGCCGGATGCTGCGGGCCGAAGTTCATCGTGTAGTTGCGGATCTCCGCCACTATTTGGTTCCTGCGTAGGTGTCTTCGCGGATCACGCGCGGCGTGACTTCACGCGGCTCGATCGTGACCGGCTGGTAGATCACGCGGCGCTGCTCGGGGTCGTAACGGACTTCGACATAGCCGGACAGCGGGAAATCCTTGCGGAACGGATGACCGACAAAGCCGTAGTCGGTGAGCAGGCGCCGCAGGTCGGGGTGGCCGTCGAAGACGATGCCGTAGAGGTCGAAGGCCTCGCGCTCGAACCAGTTGGCCGCTGGCCAGATGTCCTGCACGCTGGGCAACACGGGAAAGCCGTCGTCGGCGGCGAACGCGCGCACGCGCAGCCGCCGGTTGTGCGCCAGGGACAGCAGGTGATAGACGGCGGCGAAACGCTTGCCGTCCCACGCGCCGTCGCCATAGGTGGAGTAGTCGACGCCGCAGACGTCGATCAGAGACTCGAACTTCATCTCGGCACGGTCGCGCAGGGACATCATCACAACGCGCAGATGCTCGGGCGCCACCACGACGGTGATCTCGCCACGGTCGGCCACCATGTTCTGCAGCAGGTCGCCGAACGCCGCGGGCAGCGCCGCCTCCAGATTGTCGATGCGGGTGGTCATCAGCGCGCGATGGTGTTGGTGCGCCAGATCTTGTTCTGCAATTGCAGGATGCCGTAGATCAGCGCTTCGGACGTGGGCGGGCACCCGGGCACGTAGATGTCGACCGGCACCACACGGTCGCAGCCGCGCACGACCGAGTATGAATAATGGTAGTAGCCGCCGCCGTTGGCGCACGAGCCCATCGAGATCACCCAGCGCGGCTCGGCCATCTGGTCGTAGACCTTGCGCAGCGCCGGCGCCATCTTGTTGCATAGCGTGCCGGCGACGATCATCACGTCGGATTGCCGCGGGCTGGGCCGGAACACGATGCCGAACCGATCGAGGTCGTAGCGCGCCGCACCGGCGTGCATCATCTCGACGGCGCAGCACGCGAGACCGAACGTCATCGGCCACATTGAGCCGTTGCGCGCCCAGTTGATGACGCTGTCGAGTGTCGTGGTGACGAAGCCCTGCTCGAGTACGCCATCAATGGCCATGGTTCACCTCCGCGCTCACTCGCGGCCTCCTTGTACCGTTGCGTGGGTCGCGACGACTGCGCGTCGGCCGCAGGTCAATCGCGCGGTGCCGCGCCCTTCGGGCCTCGGCTCGGCCATTGGCCCGCCCCCCGCGCTCATTCCCATTCCAAGGCACCTTTCTTCCATTCGTAGGCGAACCCGACGACCAGGATGAGCAGGAACACCATCATCGCGACGAAGCCCTCGAAACCGATTTCGGGCAGCACCACCGCCCACGGCACGAGGAACGCGATCTCGAGATCGAACAGGATGAACAGGATGGCAACGAGGTAGTACCGGACGTCGAACTTCATCCGCGCGTCTTCAAAGGCCTCGAAGCCGCACTCGTAAGGTGAAAGTTTTTGCGCGTCGGGCCGGTTGGGCGCCAGCAGCGAGCCGAGCGAAAGGAGCAGAACCCCAAGCCCAAGCCCGACGATGATGAAGAGAAGAATCGGGAAATACTGTTCCAGCATCGCGGATTGCCTTGGCGTTAAAAACGCCGCCTTGCCCGGTTGAACGACGAGCACCGCGCGGTGAAGCAAGACCCGCGCATTGCGTTTTGAAACGAACGGCCCGCATCATGCATGCGGACCGCTGAAGCGTTGGTGCCGGCGGGGAGACTCGAACTCCCACGGCTTTCGCCACTGCCCCCTCAAGACAGCGTGTCTACCAATTTCACCACGTCGGCATTGCAAAAAATCTTACTGCGAATTGCTTGCGACGCCCGGACCGAGCGCCCCTTTTGGTTACTGCTTATTTCGGAACATCCCCGGCCTTGGACGGCACGCTTTGCGGCGCGCCATCGGCGGCCGGCGTCACGGGCGCGCCCGGCAGCACTGCAGGCTTGGGCACATCCACGGCCTTGGTGACCGGTGCGTTGCCCATCACGCCCTGCTGCATCACATCCTTCGGCGCCGATTTGGTGGAACCGAGGTACGTGAGCCCGAGGCTGGTGAAAAAGAATACGGCCGCCAGCACCGCAGTGCTGCGCGACAGGAAGTTGGCCGAGCCGGAGGCGCCAAAGAGGCTGCCCGAGGAGCCGCTGCCGAAGGCCGCGCCCATGTCCGCACCCTTGCCATGCTGCAACAGCACCAAGCCGCACAGCGTCACCGCCACACCGATATGCACCACCAACAACAACGATTCCAGGATTGCCATGTTTCTTCCGATCTCCGCCCGCGCCCGCCGCCCAACGATTCAGGCACCGGCAATGGCCAAAAATTCATTCGCGTCCAGCGACGCGCCGCCTACAAGTCCGCCATCAATGTCCGGCATCGCAAACAGCGCGCCGGCATTGCCCGATTTCACACTCCCGCCATACAGCAGCGTCACATCCGGGGCCAGGGCGCGCTGCAGGCGCTCCCGCAGGAATGCGTGCACTGCCTGCGCCTGCTCCGGTGTTGCCGTGCGTCCCGTGCCGATCGCCCAAACGGGTTCGTACGCCACCACTACCAGCGCCAGCCGCTGCTGCAGCACCGCCGCAACGGCGTCGAACTGTCGACCTACTACTGTCTGCGTGGCCCCGGCATCGCGTTCCGCCAGGGTTTCGCCCACGCACACCACGGGCGTCAGGCCTGCCGTCAACGCGGCCACGGCCTTGGCCGCCACCTGGGCATCCGTTTCGGCATGCAATTGCCGCCGTTCGGAATGCCCCACCAGCACCATGCTCGCGCCGAATTCGGCGATCATCCCGCCGGCCACGTCGCCCGTGAAGGCACCTGCGGCATGT
>JBKJSU010000528.1:0-4950 GCA_046594415.1 Casimicrobiaceae bacterium
CCACGCTGTCGATGGGTCGCCCGACCCCCTTCGGCGTTGCGGCACGCTGGCTCAAGGCGCACCCGCTGACCGCGCACCTGCTGGCGAAGGAGCGTTCGGAGTGGGCCGCCCTGAAGCGGCCGTGGCGCCCCGCCCGCTGAGCTTCGTTCCGCCCGGGCTTGCAGCCCAGGCCTCGCAGCCGCCGGCACCGGGCCGCGACCGGCATTGCGTGTGACTGTTTTCACATAATCGTCACGCAACCTTCACATTGGCGCCACCGCCCGTTCACTCGGGCGTCGCATCGCATCCCTAGAGTTCGGTCATTGCCTGCTTCATCAGGGGGATGCCGATGCGACCCGCCAATCAGCATGAATCCGTGGCCGCGCGGCGGCCTGATCACATGCTCCTCCGCCCGCGCGTCATGGGCAGCCAACCGTGGCGCACGCGATGGCCACGCATCCTCGCGCGATGAGTCCGCCACGCGACCTGCGCGACGTCGCGTCGAATTTCGCGCCGCTCACCGACGTCGAAGCCGACGACACCGACACGCTGCGCTTTCGCGCCATCTTCATTTCGGACACCCATCTCGGCACGCCCGGATGCCAGAGTGCGCGGCTGCTCGAATTCCTGCGGCGCACGGAATCGGACTATCTCTACCTCGTCGGCGACATCATCGACGGTTGGCAGCTGAAGCGCCGCTGGTTCTGGCACCAGTCGCACAACGACATCGTGCAGAAGGTCCTGCGCAAGGCGCGCAAGGGCACCCAGGTCTGCTATGTACCGGGCAACCACGACGAGGCCGCGCGCCACTACACGGGCCTCGACTTCGGCGGCATCGTGATTCGCGCGGAAGCGGTACACACGACTGCGGACGGGCGGCGCCTGCTGGTGACCCACGGGGACCTGTTCGACGCCGTCGTGCAGTGCGCGCGGTGGCTGGCGCTGCTCGGCGACGCGCTCTACACCTTCACGCTGAAACTCAACCAGCACTGGAATGCGTTGCGCGCGCGAGTCGGCCTGCCGTACTGGTCGCTGTCCCAGTTCCTGAAGCACCGGGTGAAGAATGCCGTCAGCTACATCGGCGCCTTCGAGGACGCGCTCGCGCGTGAAGCCCGCACCCGCGGTTTCGACGGCGTCGTGTGCGGCCACATCCACCAGGCCGAGATCCGCGACATCGGCGGCGTGCTGTATTGCAACGACGGGGACTGGGTCGAGAGCCTGACCGCGCTGGTAGAGGACTTCGACGGTCGCCTGTCGATCCTGCGCTGGCACGACATCGTGGGCCGCGACGTCGTCGCGCCCGTCCGGCGCCATGCCGAAGTCGTCACTGTCGGAGCGTAAGCGGATGAAGGGTCTCGCCGCACGCGTGGCCGCGAAACTCGAAGCCCGCACCGCCACCGTCGCGCTTCGCGCGCGCGCGCTGCGCATCCTCATCGTCACCGACGCCTGGTCTCCGCAGATCAACGGCGTGGTCACCACACTGCGCAACACGATTCGCGAACTTGAGGCGCTGGGGCACACCGTCGGCACGATCACGCCGGAGTCCTTTCGCACGCTGCCATGCCCGACCTATCCCGACATCCGCCTTGCCGTGCTGCCCGGCCGCCGCGTCGCGCGAATGATCGAGGACTTCGCACCCGACGCCGTGCACATCGCCACCGAGGCGCCGCTCGGCATGGCCGCACGACGGCATTGCATCCGCAGCGGCCGCCCGTTCACGACCGCGTATCACACCCAGTTTCCGGAATACATCCACGCGCGGTCGCGGCTGCCGCTCGCGTGGACCTACGCGGTCATGCGCTGGTTTCATGCGCCTTCAAGCGCGGTCATGGTGGCCACGCCGGACATGGAGCAGCGCCTGACGCAACGCGGTTTCGCCAACCTTGCGCGGTGGACACGCGGCGTGGACACCGCGCTGTTCCGCCCGGGCCAGCGCGAGGAGTTTCCCGGACAGCGGCCAGTCTTTGTCTATGTCGGACGGGTGGCCGTCGAGAAGAACATCGAGGCCTTCCTCGCGCTTGATCTCCCTGGCACGAAGTGGGTCGTCGGCGACGGCCCGGCGCGCGCGGACCTTGAGCGCCGCTTCCCGGCGGCCCGATTCTTCGGCATGAAGTCCGGCGCGGAGCTCGCCTGGCACTATCGGCAGGCGGATGCATTCGTGTTCCCCAGCCGCACCGACACGTTCGGGCTGGTGCTGATCGAGGCGATGGCGTGCGGTACGCCGGTGGCGGCCTATCCGGTGGTCGGCCCCGTCGACGTGGTGCAGGATCCGCGCGCGGGCATCCTGCACGAGGACCTGGCGGTCGCGGCCATGGCGGCGCTGAAGCTCGATCGCGACTTCGTGCGCCGCTACGGCGAGGGCTTCTCGTGGGTGGTGGCGACCGCACAGTTCGTCGCCAACCTGCATCCCGTCGACACCGTGCAGGCGGTGCGGATGGTGCAGGCGCCGCCGCACCCCGTCAGATGAAGTCGGGCGCCTGCACGACCTTCAGCACCACCGAGGCGCCACCCTCCTTCGCGCGGTTGGACAGCCACCAGACCGCGCCCTTGCGCACGGACCAGTAGGACTCCTCGCCGGACAGCAGGAACGACGCCACGGCACCCAGCGTGGGCTGGTGACCCACGATCAGCACCGGCTCGCGCGACTCCGGCCAGTTGGCCGCCGCCAGCACCGCCGCGACGGTGGCACCCGGGGCGAGCTCGGGCACCGTACGGAACTTGCGCTGCAGTGCCTGCGCCGTCTGCTGCGTGCGGTCCGCCGGCGAGACCAGCACCCGGCAGGTGTCCGGCAGGTGGGTGTCCAGCCACGCGGCCATCCGCTCGGCCTGCTTGATGCCCTTCGAGGTCAACCGGCGGCCGAGGTCCGGCTCGCCGGGTTCAGCTTCGCAGTGACGCCAGAGGATGAGATCCATGGTTGCCCGTCAATTGTCGTCTGCCGGCGCCCGCAGCCGCGCCAGCAATTCGGTTTGCGCCGAACGCGACCGCGCCCCGCGCCTGGATTTGACCTTGGACCACGTCCCGGTGGGTCCCAGTTCCCACGCATCACAATTATCGGCCAGGTAGGCGCGCAGGCCCTCGTCGATCACGCGCTTGCGCAGCACCGGATCGCGCACCGGAAAGGCCACTTCGATCCGCTTAAAGAGGTTGCGTCCCATCCAGTCGGCCGAGGCCAGCCAGACCTCCGGCTCCCCGCCATTCTCGAAGCACCATACGCGGTGATGCTCGAGGAAACGGCCCAGGATCGAGCGCACCCGGATGTTGTCGGAGACCCCGGCCACGCCAGGACGCAGCGCACAGGCGCCGCGCACGATCAGGTCGACCTTCACTCCGGCCTGCGAGGCCGCGTACAGCGCGCGGATCACGCCTTCCTCGACCAGTGCGTTCATCTTGGCGATGATCCGCGCCGGCTTGCCGTTCCTGGCATTGCGCGTTTCCCGGCGAATCAGCTCCAGCACCCTTCGTTGCATCGTGAATGGTGCCAGCATCAGGTGCCGCAGGCGGCCCGCCTTGGCGAGGCTCGTGATGTGCAGGAAGATCTCGTTGACGTCCGCGCAGATCGCCGGGTCGGCGGTCAGCAGCCCGAAGTCGGTGTAGAGGGAGGTGGTGCGCGGATGGTAGTTGCCAGTGCCAAGGTGCGCATACGGCACCAGCCGGCTGCCGCCACGCGAGTTGCGCTCGCGGCGCAGCAGCAGCGCCAGCTTCGCGTGCGTCTTCAATCCGAACACGCCGTAGACCACCTGCGCGCCCGCGCGCTCCAGTTGCTCGGCCCAGTTGATGTTGGCCGCCTCGTCGAAGCGCGCCATCAGCTCGACGACCACGGTCACTTCCTTGCCGCGACGTGCGGCCTCGACCAGCGCTTCCATCAACACCGAGTTGACGCCGGTGCGATAAACCGTCTGCTTGATGGCGAGCACATCCGGATCCTCCGCGGCGCGGCGAATGAACTCGACCACCGGCTCGAAGGACTGGTACGGATGGTGCAGCAGGATGTCGTGCGCGCGAATGGCGGCGAGAATGTCCGGCGCGTCGCTGACGCGATCGGGCAGCCCCGCCACGAACGGCTCGTATTTAAGGTCCGCGATGTCGACCTGGTCGATCAGCGATGCCAGCCGGGCAATGTTGACCGGCCCGTCGCAGCGATACAGGTCCGCCTCGGACAGCGCAAACTGCGTCAGCAGGAAGCGGGCAAGTTGCGGCGGGCACTCGGCCACGACCTCGAGCCGCACCGCCGAGCCGAACTGGCGCTGCGGCAACTCGCCCTGCAATGCCTGCCGCAGGTTCTTCACTTCTTCCTCGTCGATCCACAGGTCGGCATCGCGCGTGACCCGGAACTGCGAATAGCTGACCACCTTGCGGCCCGGGAAGAGCTCGTCCAGATGGGCATGGATCACCGACGACAGCATCACGAAGGAATGATCGTCGCCGGCAACGTCGCGCGGCAGCTTGATGATCCGCGGCACGACACGCGGCGCCTTCACGATGGCGATGCCCGTCTCACGGCCGAACGCATCCGGCCCGGAGAGCTCGACGATGAAATTGAGGCTCTTGTTGACGACCTGCGGGAACGGATGCGCGGGATCGAGCCCGATCGGCGTTACCAGCGGGCGCACCTCGCGGGCGAAGAACCGCGCGACCCAATCGCGCTCGGCCGCGGTGAACTCCGTGCGCCGGCGCAGGCGCACACCCTCGGCTTCCAGTGCCGGCAGCACCTCCTCGTTCAGCACCCGGTACTGCTGCGCGATCAGCGCCCGGGCTTCTTCGCCCACGCGCGCGAAGAGCTCGCGCGCCTCGGCCGAGGTCATGCCAGGGGGCGCGCTTTTGGCGCGCAGCAGTTCCTTCAGGCCGGCGATGCGGATCTCGAAGAACTCGTCGAGGTTGCTGCCAACGATGCAAAGGAAGCGCAGCCGCTCCAGCAACGGCACATCGGCAGCGGCGGCCAGCGCCAGCACCCGCCGATTGAAATCGAGCAGC
>JBKJSU010000581.1:0-7237 GCA_046594415.1 Casimicrobiaceae bacterium
AGCACAAGGCCATCGCGGAGGCCGTGCAGGTGCGCCTGACGCAATACCCGACGCATGTGCCGCTTGGCCAGTGGTATCAGCCGGGCGCGTCGCGCAAGAACGTGGACGGCTACGTGACCGCGCCGGTGCCGGTGTTCTGGAACGTCGCGAAGACCGGGCGATAGGGTTGTGGGCAGGACTGACCGTTGCAGCATGTAGGCGAGGCTTAAGCCTCGCGGGTTTGACGCGTGATATACCTGCGAGGCTGAAGCCGCGCCTGCAGGGCCGGCAGGCCTGATGCTCGCCTACATCGCCCGCCGCCTGCTGGCGACGATCCCCGTGATGGCGATCGTTGCCATCTTCGTGTTCGCGCTGCTGCGGCTCACGCCCGGCGATCCGGCGGCGATCATCGCGGGTGCCTCGGCCACGTCGCAGGACATCGTCGACATCCGCGCCAAGCTGGGCCTCGACCGACCGCTCATCGCGCAGTTCTTCGTGTGGATCGGGCACATGTTCACCGGCGACTTCGGCGAGTCGTTCTTCTTCAAGAAGAAGGTGGCGGAGCTGATCGGCGACCGCATCGGCCCCACACTGGCGCTGGCGACGACGACGATGCTGCTGTCGATTGCGATCGCCGTGCCGCTGGGCGTGCTCGCGGCGTGGCGGCAGGGCACGTGGGTGGATCGCGTCGTGATGGGCTTCTCGGTGCTGGGTTTCTCCGTGCCGGTATTTGTGATCGGCTATGCGCTGATCTACGTCTTCGCCATCGAACTCGCGTGGCTGCCGGTGCAGGGCTACCAGCCGCTGAGCCAGGGCTTCTGGGGCTTCCTGCAGCGCCTAATCCTGCCGTCGGTGGCGCTGTCGGTGATTTACATCGCGCTGATTGCGCGCATCACGCGCACCAGCGTGCTCGAAGTGCTGGGCGAGGACTACATCCGCACTGCACGCGCCAAGGGGCTCACCGATCGCGTGGTGCTGATGCGGCACGCGCTGCGCAACGCCGCGGTGCCGATCGTCACCGTGATCGGTATCGGCGTCGCGCTGCTGATTGGCGGCGTGGTCGTCACCGAAAGCGTGTTCAGCATTCCGGGTCTGGGCCGGCTCACGGTCGATGCCGTTTTGGCGCGCGACTATCCGACGGTGCAGGCCGTCATCCTGCTGTTCTCCTTCGTGTACGTGCTGATCAATCTGCTGATCGACCTTGCCTACACCGCACTCGACCCGCGGATCCGCTATTGAGCGCCTCGGCTGACGCGATCGGTCTCGAGGCGCCTGCGATACCGCCGGCGGCGCCGCGCGCGGGTGCGTGGCGCCGGTTGGCGCGCAATCCTGCCGTCGCAATCGGCGCCGCCATCCTTGCGGTGATCCTCGCGATCGGGCTGGCGGCGCCGCTGCTCACCGCCTTCGATCCCGCCGAGATCAATCCCGCCTACCGCAACAAGAAGCCCGGCGCGGAAGTGACGATCCGCCGCGACGACGGCACCAAGGCGGTGGTTACGCACTGGATGGGCACCGACTCCCTCGGGCGCGACATCTACGCGCGCGTCATCTACGGCGCGCGTGCGTCGTTGCTGGTGGGCGTTGCCGTGGCGCTGATCAGCGTCGCGCTTGGCCTGGTGATCGGCCTGGTCGCGGGTTACTTCCGCGCGGTGGATGCCGTGGCGATGCGGATGATGGACGGGTTGATGGCCATTCCCGCGATCCTGCTCGCCATCGCGCTCGTGTCGCTGTCGTCGGCGGGGCTCGGCATCGTGATCGTCGCGATCGTGGTGCCGGAGATTCCGCGCGTGGTCCGGCTCGTGCGCGCTGTCGTGCTGTCGATACGCGAGGAGCCTTATGTGGAGGCGGCGATCGCGGTGGGCACCCCGGTTCCGCTGCTGCTGGTACGCCACGTGTTGCCCAACACCATTGCGCCGTTGATCGTGCAGGGCACCTACATCGCGGCCTCCGCGATCCTGATCGAGGCGATCCTGTCCTTCCTCGGCGTGGGCATTCCGCCGCAGACGCCGACGTGGGGCAACATCATGGCCGAGGGGCGCACGCTCTTTCGCGTGTTTCCACACAACATCCTCTTTCCCGGCATCTTCCTCGCGCTGACCGTGCTGGCCGTCAATATGCTGGGCGATGGCCTGCGCGACACGCTCGACCCGCGCATGAGCAAGCGGCTGTAATGCGGCGCAGGACGGCGGACTGATGGCGACGGTCATTCTCGACGTCCGCCATCTGGCGATCGCCTTGCCGCCGGATGCGGATCGCACAGATGCCGTCGCGGGCGTGAGCTTCAACGTTTGTCGTGGTGAAATCGTCTGCCTGGTCGGCGAGTCGGGGTCGGGCAAGAGCGTGATCGCGCACGCGACGATGGGCCTGCTGCCGCGGGGCCTCGCCGCGCGGCAGGGGGAGATCCTGCTCGGTGGCGAAAACCTGCTTACCGCCACGCCGGCGCGGCTGCGCGCGCTGCGTTGCACCCGGATGTCGATGATCTTCCAGGAGCCGATGACGGCGCTGAATCCGGTGCTGCGCTGTGGCGACCAGATCGACGAGGTGCTGGCCACGCACACGCCGCTCGATGCCGCCGCGCGGCGCGCCAAGGTGCTGGACATCATCCGCGCGGTGCAGCTGCCCGATCCGGCGCGCATGGTGGCATCCTATCCGCACCAACTTTCCGGCGGGCAACGGCAGCGGATCATGATCGCGATGGCGCTGGTGCTCGAGCCCGCCCTGCTGATTGCCGACGAACCGACCACCGCGCTCGACGTCACCACCCAGAAGCAGATCCTGGCGCTGATCCGCACGCTGCAGCGCGAACACGGCACCGGGGTCCTGTTCATCACGCACGACTTCGGCGTCGTGGCCGAAATTGCAGATCGCGTAGCGGTGCTGCGCATGGGCGAGCTGGTGGAGTTCGGGCCCGCGCGCAGCCTGCTGACCGCGCCGCAACACGACTACACGAAGCGATTGATCGCGGCGGTGCCCAGCATCGAGCCGCGCCACCGCGCGGTGGTGACTGGGCCGGTCGTGGTGCACGCGCAGGCGCTGACGAAGATCTACACGCAGCGATCGTGGCTCGGCGCAACGAAGCACGCGGTGAGTGCCGCCGTCGATGTCACCTTCGAGATCCGCAAAGGCGAGACGCTGGGCATCGTCGGCGAGTCGGGTTCCGGCAAGTCCACCGTGGCGCGCTGCATTGCCCGGCTGGTGGAGCCCACGGCAGGCCGGATTGTGATCGGCGACACGGACTTTGCCTCGATCTCGCGAGAAGAGTTGCACGCACTGCGCCGCCGGGTGCAGGTGGTGTTCCAGGACCCCTACCGGTCGCTCAATCCGCGGCGTACCGTGGGTGCGGCGATCATCGAGGGCCCGATGAACTATGGCCTGTCGCGTAGGGCGGCCATGGACCGCGCCGCGTCGCTGCTGGAACTGGTGCGGCTCGACCCCAAGGTGCTGGATCGCTATCCCCATCAGTTTTCCGGCGGCCAGCGGCAGCGCATCTGCATCGCGCGCGCGTTGGCGATGGAACCCGACCTGCTGATCGCCGACGAAGCCGTCTCCGCGCTGGATGTGTCCGTGCAGGCGCAGGTGCTGGCGCTGCTCGATGAAATTCGCGGACGGCTCGACCTCGCGATGCTGTTCATCACGCACGACCTGCGCGTGGCCGCGCAGGTCTGCGACCGCATTGCCGTCATGTCGAAGGGACGCGTGGTCGAGCAGGGTCCGGTGGGCGAGGTGTTTGCCCGTCCGCGCGACCCTTACACGCAGTCGCTGCTGGCGGCCGCGCCGGGCGGCGGCTGGCGCTTCGAGGGCGGCGTGGCGCGGCCGCTGGCCGGATGACGGCACGCCAGATGCATCGTCGCCCAACGTGAGGCGGGTGCCCCGGACATCTTCATCCGTAAGGCGATGGACTTGGCGCTGCGGCAGTTCGCGTATGCTGACAGGGCGGCAGTGCGGATGTTCCTGACGAAGGAACGAGCAACGCTCTCGCCGCTGTCGTTGCGCGAGGCAGGGAAACACCTGCCGAATGCCGGATAGGCCAAAGGGGGAACCGCATCATGAACGTCTACGGCATCACCAATTGCGACACCGTGAAGGAAGCCCGCGCATGGCTTGCCGAGCGTGGCGTCTCGCATCGTTTCGTCGATTTCAAGAAGGTGCCGCCCACGCGCGACCAGCTCGCCGCCTGGTGCGCGGCTGCCGGCTGGCAGACGTTGCTCAACCGGCGCGGTACCACGTGGAAGAAAATGGAGCCCGAGGCGCAGGCCAAGGTTGTGGATACGCCGACGGCCATCGCCGTGATGGTGGCCAATCCGACGGCCATTCGGCGGCCGGTGGTCGAGTCCGAGGCGGGAATTCTGGTTGGCTTCGAAAAGGGCGAGTGGGACCGCACCTTCCCGGGGTAATGCCTGGCGCCTGACGGCGCGAGCGATTTGTGCCGTCAGCCCCGCAGTCGCGGCGCGCCGCGCGCGTTCAGCGCGATCGCATAGAGCGACGAACTCGCGGCGATGAAGAGGCGGTTGCCGGCGGGGCCGCCGAACACGCAGTTGGCCACCTTTTCCGGCACCGCGATCTTGCCGAGGCGATGCCCGTCGGGTGCGTAGACCTGGATGCTGTCGGCCGAGCTGATGTAGAGATTGCCGGCCCCATCGAGCCTGAAGCCGTCGGCCACGCCCGGCGCAATGGCCGCGAACACGCGCCGTTGACCGAGGCGACGCCCGTCGATGACGTCGAATTCGAACACGTGGTGATGATCGCCGCGACCCTGCGCGATGCTGGTGTCCGACACGTAGAGCTTCGACTCGTCGGGCGAGAAGGCCAGCCCATTCGGTTCCTGCAGCCCGGCAGTCATCGAAGTCAGCGTAGCGGTGGCCGGATCGAAGCGGAACACGTGACACGCGCCGATTTCCGATGGTGCCGCATGACCTTCGATGTCGGACACGATGCCGTAGGGTGGATCGGTGAACCAGATCGTGCCGTCCGACCTCACGACGACGTCGTTGGGCGAGTTGAGGCGGCGACCTTCGAAGCGATCGACGAGCACGGTGACACGGCCATCGGCTTCGGTGCGCTCGACGCGGCGGTGCCCGTGCGAACACGACACGAGCCGGCCTTCGCGGTCCAGCGTGTGGCCGTTGGTGAAGCCCGACGGCGCGCGCTGCACGCGCATGCCGTCGCGCGCCGACCAGCGCAACATCCGGTTGTTGGGGATGTCGCTCCAGACGACGCAGTCGTCGGCCGCGAAATATACCGGGCCTTCGCTCCAGATCGCGCCGGTGGCGAGCCGCTCGAGCCGCGCATCCGGCACCAGCAAGGCTTCGAACGCGGGGTCGTCGATCACGAAATCGGGGGGCATCGGTGGCAGCGTCTGTGGGGCCATGAGGGCACCGGCGTAAAATACCGGTCTTTGGTCACCTGTGCCAACAGATCACCATGGCTGGCAACACACCACGCTCCATTTTCTTCAGCATCGTCGGCATCCTCATCGCGGGCGGTTGCGGCGGCGTTGCCGGCTGGGCGCTGGTGGGCGGGCTGGGCTTGAGCGGCGTGGTCGGCGCGCTGGTGGCAGCAGCCAGCGGCATGCTGGTGGCCACGGGTGTCTGGGTGGTACTGACCGTGCTGCTGGAAAAGGCGGGCATGCTGCGATGAAGCCGGAGGTGATCGCCAGCGTGGCCGATACGCTGATGGCGGCCGAGCGCCATGGTTCGATGGTGGCGCCCATCACCGAATGGCTGCCCGGATTCGACGTCGTGTCGGCTTACGCCGTGCTCGAGGTCATCGAGGCACGACGGCGCGCGGCGGGTTGGGTGCCGGTCGGGCGCAAGATCGGCTTCACCAACCGCACGATCTGGCCGCGCTACGGCGTCGACCAGCCGATGTGGGCGCATACTTGGCGGCAGACGGTGCATCACGCGCAGGATGGGCGCGCCCGGCTGGACATCGCCCGCTTCGTGCAACCGCGGATCGAGCCGGAGATCGTGTTCGGCATGGCGGGTCCGGCGCCGGCCAGCGCCGACCCCGAGGCCATCCTGCGCAGCGTCGCATGGATCGCCGCCGGGTTCGAGATCGTGCAGTCGCACTTCCCCCACTGGAAGTTCAAGGTGCCCGATTGCACGGCAGCGTTTGGCCTGCATGCGGCGCTGGTGGTGGGGACGCCGGTGCCGGTGGCGGACGCCAATCGCGCGGCTCTCGCACGCCGGCTGCCGACATTCGAGGTCACGTTGCGCCAGGGTGACGCGGTGCTCGAGCGCGGCGTGGGTGCCAACGTGCTCGGCAGTCCGGCGCTGGCGCTGGCGCACCTCGCCCGCGTGCTGGCGGCGCAGCCGACCGCGCCGCCGCTGGAGGCGGGCGAAATCGTCACGACAGGCACCATCACCGACGCGTGGCCGGTGGCGCGCGGCGACGTATTCAGCAGCGACTACGGCGATCTCGGCGTGCCCGGACTCGAATTGACGCTGACTTAATCGATCCACCACATGTGGGTACAATCGCAACTTTTTTCCGCGATGCACCCCGCGTCATCCCATCGAAAAAAGGCATTTCCGCATGAACAAGCAACTGCTTCTCGCCCTCATTCCGCCGCTGCTCGCCGCCTGTGCGGCGGCCGATTCGTCGACCACCAGCAACGCCTCGCGCGAAGAACGCGTCTATCGCACCGGCAGCAACGTGCCGGTGCGCGACCCGGTGTCGTCGTCGCCCACCACCACGGCCGATCCGTCGGCGCTGCGTCCGGGTGCGGCACCGCGCATCAACTGACTGTTCACACTGCTTCGGCGACCACAACGTATCGCAGCGGTCCGCCCGGATGGAGCGCGTCGAACGGATAGCACGTCACCAGCGTGAGCGTCGGCCGCGCGGTGTCGCGCGGCAGGTTGAGCGTGCGATGGTCGGCCACAAAAGTCGACTTGATGCGGAAGTGGCGTCGCCCTCCGTCGGCGCGCTCGACCATCATGTCGTCGCCGATCGCGACGTTCTGCAGGAACCGGAAGTGCGTGTCGCGGTGCGCCATGATCACCGCGTTGCCGGGATCGCCCGGCACTGCCGACCCGTCGAGATGGCCGGGACCGAAGGCGAGGGTGCGGCCGGACGCGCCCGCGAGCACCAGCACATCGCCGTGGCGGGCCGGCACCAGAAGGCGCGCCACCGGATGCGTATCGGCCCACGGCCACGGCCGCACCGAGGCGCCGCTGCTGCGCGTTTGTTCCCATGCGGATTGCAGCAGCACCTGCGCCAGCTGCGCCTTGGCATACATGTACGCGCCGTGACCGAA
>JBKJSU010000092.1:0-4019 GCA_046594415.1 Casimicrobiaceae bacterium
CCCGCCGGAGGAAACACGCCCGTGAGCACCGCGCACGCCACGTACCCCGACCTCGCCGGCCGGACGGTTTTTGTCTCGGGCGGTGGCTCGGGCATCGGCGCGGCGTTTGTCGCGCGCTTCGTCGGGCAGGGCTGCCGCGTGGCGTTCGTCGACATCGCGGATGCGCCGGCGCAGGCGCTGGTGGCGCAGCTCGGTGCGCAGCACGTGCGCTACGCGCATTGCGACGTCCGCGACGTCGCGGCGCTGCAGGGGGCGATCGCCGCCGTGCAGCGCGAGTGGGGGCCGATCCGGGTGCTGCTCAACAACGCGGCGCGCGACGACCGGCACAAGCTGGAGGACGTGACACCCGCCTACTGGGACGAAAACCAGGCGATCAACCTGCGCCATCATGTCTTCGCGGCCCAGGCCGTGGCGCCCGGCATGGCCGCGGCAGGCGGCGGCGTCATCATTAACCTGGGCTCGATCTCGTGGATGCGCGGGCGCCCCGCGATGATCGGCTACACCACGGCCAAGGCCGCGATCGGCGGGATGACCCGCGTGTTGGCGCGTGAACTGGGCGATCGCAACATCCGCGTCAATGCCATCGTTCCCGGCGCCGTCGTCACCGAACGCCAGATCGCGCTGTGGCACTCGCCGGCGGTCGAGCAGGAATTTCTTGCCCAGCAGTGCCTCAAGTTCCGCCTGTCGGTGGACGACATCGCGCGCACTGCACTGTTTCTCGCCTCCGACGAGGCGCGCGCGATCACCGGGCAGAGCCTGATCGTCGACGCCGGACTGGCGCAGACGAGCATCGGCACATGAACAAGATCGAATCGTTGCCAACGCACGCTATTCCTGGGGCGACTGCCGCATTACACTGAACACGGATTCCATCGAAGGATCCGACGAGCGAAAAGGAGGAGCCGCCGCAAGACGCCCAAAGGCGCACGGCGCGAACGCTATGTCCGAAGTATTGCTGAAGAACGTGGCCAAGGCCTATGGTCCGGTCAAGGTGATCCACGGCATCAACCTCACGATCAAGTCGGGGGAGTTCGTCGTGTTCGTCGGCCCGTCCGGCTGCGGCAAGTCCACACTGCTGCGGATGATCGCCGGCCTGGAGGACATCACCGCGGGCGAGATCAGCATCGGCGGCACGGTGGTCAACGAGTTGCCGCCGCGTGCCCGCGATATCGCGATGGTGTTCCAGGATTACGCGCTGTATCCGCACAAGACGGTGTTCGAGAACATGGCGTTCGGCCTGCGCCTGCGCAAGCGGCCCGAGCACGAAATCCAGACGCGCGTGAACGACGCTGCCACCGTCCTGCAGATCACCCACCTGTTGCAGCGCAAGCCGCGCGAGCTCTCCGGCGGCCAGCGGCAGCGCGTGGCCATGGGCCGCTCGATCGTGCGCAATCCCAAGGCCTTCCTGTTTGACGAGCCGCTGTCCAATCTCGATGCGTTGCTGCGCGCCGAGATGCGCGTGGAGATCAAGAAGCTGCACCAGCGCCTGAAGAACACCGTCATCTATGTCACGCACGACCAGGTGGAGGCGATGACGCTGGCCGATCGCATCGTCGTGCTGCAGGCAGGCAACCTCATCCAGTACGACACGCCCGACGGCATCTACAACCGGCCTGCGGCGAAATTCGTCGCCGGCTTCACCGGTTCGCCGCCAATGAATTTTCTGCCGTGTCGCGTGGGCGAAGGCGGCCGCACGCTGCACCTCGCCGGCGGGGTCGATTTGCCGGTGCCGGCATCGCGCGTGGCAGAGAGCGCGCGCCACGTTGGCCGCGCGCTCTCGTTCGGCTTGCGGCCGGAGCACATCAGTACCGGTTCGCATCCGGAGCCGGGCAGCTTCGAAGTGCCGGGCACCGTGATGCTGCTCGAGCCGCTGGGGTCGGACACGCTCGGGCTCATCAGGATTGGCGCCGCTGCGGACGCCGGCGAGATGACCGGGCGCTTCGTGCCCGAGGCCGGCCTCAAGGTCGGCCAGAATATTCCGCTGTCGCTTGCATTGAACCGCTTTCACCTCTTTGACCCGGACACCGGGGTCGCCGTGCGCGGCGCCGACTGGTAGACCGAACCCGCTTGCATCATTGCCGCAGCACTGAACCGAGGGAGATCACGATGAAACTCTGGAAAATGTTGTTGACCGCCGCGCTTGGCGTCGCCTTCGCGGCTAACGTCGCAGCACAGCAGACCACGCTGCGCATCTTCACCGGTGGCCAGCAGCGGCCCGACGTGATGCGCAAGATTGCCGACGAGTATCAAAAGCGCAATCCGAACGTGAAGGTGGAAGTGGAAGTCGGGGGCGCCACGTCCGACTCGCAGCAGCAATACCTGTCGACGGTGCTGTCGTCGAAGGACTCGGTGCTCGACCTGGTGCTGATCGACGTGATCCGTCCCGCGCAGTGGGCCGCGCAGGGCTGGGCCGAGCCGCTCGACAGCTATCTTGGCGCCGACAAGGCCAAGATCCTTCCCACCTACCTCAAGGCCTATGCCGAGGCGAACACGGTGGACGGCAAGCTCATGGCGCTGCCGTACTTCGCCGACGCGCAATTCCTCTATTACCGCAAGGACCTGCTCGAAAAGTACAAGCGGCCGGTGCCGAAGAGCTGGGACGACATGATCGAGACGGCGAAGATCATCATGGACGGCGAGAAGGCTCCGCAATTGCAGGGCTTCTCGACGGCCGGCGCGCCGATCGAGGGCACCGTGTGCACGTATCTCGTGCCGCTGTGGGGAATGGGCAGCGACATCACCAAGGACGGCAAGCTCAACATCAACACGCCTGAAGCGCGGCAGCCGTTCCAGTTGTACGGACGGATGAAGCAGGCCGGCGTGCTGCCGAAGAACATCGCCGAGATTCCGACCGATCGGATCCGCGTTGACTTCCAGGCCGGCAACGTCGTGTTCGCGCAGAGCTGGGGCTATTTCTGGAACCGCGCCGAGAACGATGCCGACAGCAAGGTCAAGGGCAAGATCGGCGTGACCGTGCTGCCGCACGACAAGGGCGGCAAGAGTGCCACCTGCATCGGCGGCTGGCAGGTTGCCGTGTCGGCGTACTCCAAGAACAAGCAGGAAGCGGTGAAGTTCGCGCGTTACCTGTCGTCGCCGGAAGTGTCGAAGATGCAGGCGATCATGGCGTCGCACCTGCCGGTGTTCCCGCAAGTCTACAAGGACCCGGAAGTGCTCAAGGCCAACCCGTGGTTTGCTGATGCGCTGCCGGTGGTGGAAACCGCCAAGTCGCGGCCGGTGTCGGCGCAATATCCGCAAGTCTCCGACGCGATCCGCAGCAACATGAACGCGTACCTCGCCGGGATCAAAACCACGGACACGGCGCTGAACGACATGAAGAACCGCCTCACGCCGCTCTATCGCTGATGCATTGATCCTCCTACGGCCCCAACCCTCTCCTGCCCGGGAGAGGGCGGGTGGGTGACCCATGACCGACGCCGTCATTTCCACCAGCAAGGACATGTCCGAGCGCAAGCTCGGCACGCTGCTGCTGCTTCCAGCGGCGCTGCTGTTGCTGCTGGTGGTGGTCTACCCGATCACGACGCTGTTCTTCACCAGCCTGCATGCGGTCGACAATGCCAATCCGCGGGCGGGCGAGCAATGGGTCGGACTGGCCAATTTCGTGCGCGCGTTCGACGACGACCGGTTCTGGCACTCGCTGTGGCAGACCATTCTCTATGTCGTCGTCACGGTCCCGGGTGCCCTGTTGGTGGGGCTGGGCCTCGCCCTGCTGGCCAACAAGCCGTTCACGATCAAATGGCCGGTGCGGCTCGGGTTGCTGCTGCCGTGGGCGTTGCCGCTCGTATTCTGCGGCCTCATCTTCCGTTGGTTCTTCGAATACGAAACCGGGATCGTCAACGATCTCCTGGTGCGGGTCGGTGCCGAGCCGCTGCAGTGGCTGTCGAGCCCCACGCTGGCCACCATTGCGATCTGCATCACGATCATCTGGAAGGCATCGTCGTTCATGGCGCTGATGCTGTTGGCGGGCCTGCAGTCGATTCCCAAGTCGCTGTACGAGGCGG
>JBKJSU010000253.1:0-2698 GCA_046594415.1 Casimicrobiaceae bacterium
GTTCATGTTGGCGATGCCGCCTTCATAGATCAGGTCGACGATCAGCTTCAGTTCATGCAGGCACTCGAAATACGCCATCTCGGGCGCATAGCCTGCCTCGACCAGCGTCTCGTAACCCGCCTTGATCAGTTCGACCGTGCCGCCGCACAGCACCGCCTGCTCGCCGAAGAGGTCGGTCTCGGTTTCTTCGCGGAAATTGGTCTCGATCACGCCGGCGCGCGCACCGCCGATGGCTGCGGCATACGACAACGCGACGTCGCGGGCCTTTTTCGACGCATCCTGGTGCACGGCGATCAGCATCGGCACGCCGCCACCACCCACATACGTGGAGCGCACGGTGTGCCCCGGTGCCTTCGGCGCGATCATCACCACGTCGAGGTCGGCGCGCGGCTGCACCTGGCCGTAGTGGATGTTGAAGCCATGCGCGAACGCGAGCATTGCGCCCTTCTTGATGTTGGGCTCGACATCGTTCTTGTAGACGGCGCCGATCGATTCGTCCGGCAGCAGCATCATCACGACGTCGGCGCTCTTCACGGCGTCGGCGACTTCGGCTACCTTGAGGCCGGCCTTCTTGGCCTTGTCCCACGACGCGCCGCCACGGCGCAGCGCCACGGTGACCTTCACGCCCGAATCGTTCAGGTTCTGCGCATGCGCGTGACCTTGCGAGCCGTAACCGACGATCGTGACCTTCTTGCCTTTGATCAGCGACAGGTCGGCATCTTTTTCGTAGTAGACCTTCATCATGACTTGGTTCCCTTGATTGGCTTGATGTTGTGTTGCTGCGCAGCGGCATTGTCCATCGCGCGGCTGCAACGGTGCAATGGGCGTTAGACCCGCAATACCCGCTCGCCGCGCCCGATGCCCGAGGCGCCGGTGCGCACCGTCTCGAGCACGACACCCGGCTCGATCGACTGCAGGAACGCGTCGAGCTTGCTGCCGGTGCCGGTCAGCTCGATCGTGTAGCTCTTGTCCGTCACGTCGAGGATGCGCCCACGAAAGATGTCCGCCAGCCGCTTCATCTCTTCGCGATCCTTGCCGGACGCGCGTACCTTCACCAGCATCAGCTCGCGCTCGATGTGGTTGCCCTCGGTCAAGTCGACCACCTTGACCACCTCGACCAGCTTGTTCAACTGCTTGGTGATCTGCTCGATGACGTCGTCGGACCCGATGGTGACGATGGTGAAGCGCGACATCGTCGGGTCCTCTGTCGGCGCCACCGTCAGCGAATCGATGTTGTAGCCGCGGGCGGAGAACAATCCGGAGATGCGCGACAGCGCGCCCGATTCGTTCTCGGCAAGAATCGAAAGTATGTGTCTCATAGCTTGTCTCCCCCCGACGGCGCTACGCGCCCTCCCCCCTGAGGGGCGCGAGCATCTTGGAGCGGTCCGGCGGCGCTCATAGTTCTTCCGCCAGGATCATCTCGGTAAGGCCCTTGCCGCCCGGCACCATTGGAAACACGTTCTCCGTCTGGTCGGTGATGAAGTCCATGAACACCAGTCGATCCTTCAACTTCAGCGACTCGCGCAGCGCGCCTTCGACGTCGCCCGGCTTCTCGATCTTCATGCCGACGTGGCCATAGGCCTCGGCGAGCTTCACGAAATCGGGCAGCGCGTCCATGTACGACTCGGCGTAGCGGTTGCCGTAGAAGAACTGCTGCCACTGCCGCACCATGCCCATGTAGCGGTTGTTGAGGTTCACGAGCTTGATCGGCAAGTGATATTGCTTGCAGGTGGACAGTTCCTGGATGCACATCTGGATCGATGCCTCGCCAGTGACGCAGGCGACGGTCGCGTCCGGATTGACGAGCTGCACGCCCATCGCCGCCGGCAGGCCGAAGCCCATCGTGCCCAATCCACCCGAGTTGATCCAGCGACGCGGCTTGTCAAACTTGTAATACTGCGCGGCCCACATCTGGTGCTGGCCCACGTCGGACGTGATGAACGCATCGCCCTTGGTCAGTTCGTAGAGCTTCTGGATCACGAACTGCGGCTTGATCAGCGCACTTTTGGTGTCGTACTTCAGGCAATCCTTGCGCTGCCACTCCTTGATGTCGGCCCACCAGGCCTTCAGTGCCACCGGATCGGGGCGCTGCGGCGATGACTCGATGATCTTGATCATTTCGTCCAGCACGTCGCCGACATAGCCGACGATGGGCACGTCCACCTTCACGCGCTTGGAGATCGACGACGGGTCGATGTCGATGTGGATGATCTTGCGATCGGCGCGGAAGAAGTGCTCCGGATTGCCGATCACGCGGTCGTCGAAGCGCGCGCCGACGGCAATCAGCACGTCGCAGTGCTGCATCGCCATGTTCGATTCGTAGGTGCCGTGCATGCCCAGCATGCCGGTGAACTGCGGATCGGTGCCGGGAAATCCGCCGAGGCCCATCAGCGTGTTGGTGCAGGGAAAGCCAAGCAGGCGCACGAGCCGCGTGAGCTGTGGCGCCGCGTCGTTCAGCACGACGCCGCCACCGGCGTAGACCATCGGCCGTTTCGCCTCGAGCAGCAGCTGCACAGCCTTCTTGATCTGGCCGGCGTGACCCTTGGTCACCGGGTTGTACGAGCGCAGCGACACCGTCTTCGGATACACGAACTCGGTGCTCTGCTGCGTGATGTCCTTGGGAATGTCCACCAGCACCGGACCCGGTCGCCCGGTGGCCGCAAGGTAGAACGCCTTCTTGATCGTCGTGGCGAGGTCG
>JBKJSU010000315.1:0-7404 GCA_046594415.1 Casimicrobiaceae bacterium
CAACGAAAAAATCACGGCCATCCTGCCGGTGAAGGAATTCACCGACAACCAATTCGTGTTCATGGCCACGTCGATGGGCACCGTCAAAAAAACCAAGCTGGCCGAATTCTCGCGGCCGCGACCCTCTGGCATCATCGCCGTGGACCTGGCCGACGGCGACTCCCTGATTGGCGTGGCGCTCACCGACGGCACGCACGATGTGATGCTGTTCAGCTCGGGCGGCAAGGCGGTTCGATTCGATGAAAATGATGTGCGACCGCTGGGTCGCAACGCGCATGGCGTACGCGGCATGATGCTGGAGAAAAAGCAGCGCGTGATCTCGATGCTGGTGGCCATCGACGAAGCGCAGTCGGTACTGACCGCCACTGAAAATGGCTACGGCAAGCGCACGCCGATCGTCGAGTACACGCGCCATGGCCGCGGCACCAAGGGCATGATCGCGATCCAGCAATCCGAGCGCAACGGGCAGGTGGTGGCGGCGGCTCTGGTGCTGCCGGACGACGAAGTCATGCTGATCTCCACCGGTGGCGTGCTCATCCGTACGCCGGTGAAAGCGATCCGCGAGATGAGTCGCTCAACGCAGGGCGTGACGCTGATCAATCTCGATGCCGGCGAGAAGCTCGCCGGGCTCGAGCGCGTGGTCGAGACGGATGACGACGCTGCCGAAGGCGACGCGTAGATGCCGCTGCGGAACCGACCATGAGCGACGACGGGCGCGACACGTCCGCGGACATCGCGCGGCACCGTGCGGCGATCGACGCGCTCGACACCGAAATCCTGGCGAAGCTCAATACGCGGGCGCGTCATGCGGAGGAAATCGGCACGCTGAAGGGCGGCGTGGCGGCGTATCGCCCGGAACGCGAGGCGCAGGTATTGGCGCGCGTCACCGGCGCCAATACGGGTCCGCTCTCCAACGCCGCGGTCACGGCCGTTTTTCGCCAGGTGATGTCGGCATGCCTGGCACTCGAGCAGCCGCTGCGCATTGCCTATCTCGGTCCGGCGGGCACGTTCAGTCATGCGGCGGTCGCCAAGCAATTCGGCAGTTCCGTGGAACCAGTGCCGCTGCCGTCCATCGATGAAATTTTCCGTGCGCTCGAAAGCGGGCAGACCGATTTCGCGGTCGTGCCGGTCGAGAATTCGACCGAGGGCGCGGTGGGCCGCACGCTCGATCTTATGTGCACCACCGATCTCGCCGTCTGCGGCGAGGTCAAGCTGCGCATCCAGCAGAATCTGCTGTCCAACGCGGGCGCGCTGGGCAAGGTGACCAAGGTCTACTCGCATGCCCAGTCGCTGGCACAATGCGTGCAATGGCTGGCGCGCCACCTGCCGGCCGTACCGCGCATTGCGGTGGCCAGCAACGCCGAAGCCGCGCGCCTGGCCGCGGCCGAGGAGGGCGCCGCCGCCATCGCCGGCGAAAATGCCGGCGTGATCTATGGTCTCGCCACGCTGGCGCCGCACATCGAGGACGAGCCCAACAACACCACGCGCTTCTGGGTGCTGGGCCGGCAGAAGATCGGCGCGTCGGGCAACGATGCCACGTCACTCGTGATGTCGTGTCCCAACCGGCCGGGTGCGGTGGTCGAGTTGCTGGAGCCGCTGGCGCGGCATGGCGTCTCGATGTCGCGCTTCGAGTCGCGGCCAGCGCGCACTGGCCTCTGGGAGTACTTGTTTTTCGTGGATGTCGTGGGGCATCGCGACGATCCCGCCGTGGCCGCCGCGCTCACCGAGCTCGCGACGCGGGCCCCGTTCCTCAAATTGCTGGGTTCGTATCCTGCGGCCCTCGACTGAAAGCCGGACCTGCCGATGACTGCCGCCGCCGCCCCTGCCGCCCCCGATCACATCCGCAGGATCGCGCCGTATGTTCCGGGCAAACCGGTGGAGGATCTCGCGCGCGAGATGAACCTCGACCCCGCAACCATCGTCAAGCTCGCGTCGAATGAAAATCCGCGCGGTCCCGGCCAGAAGGTCCTGGCGGCCATCGCGACCGCGGCGCAGGACCTCACGCGTTATCCCGACGGCAACGGCTTCGCGCTGAAGGCTGCGCTGGCGGCGCGCCTCACCGTGGATCCGGCGCAGCTCATTCTCGGCAACGGCTCGAACGACATCCTTGAACTCGCCACGCTTGCATATCTGCGTTCCGGCGACTCGGCGGTATTCGCGGAACATGCCTTTGCGGTGTATCCGATCGCCACGCAGGCGCGCGGCGCCGAAGGTATCGTCGTGCCAGCGCGTGATTACGGGCACGACCTGCCGGCGATGCTCGCGGCCATCACGCCGCGGACGCGCATCGTGTTCGTCGCCAACCCCAACAATCCAACCGGCACCTGGCTGGCGCCTGCGGCAGTCGAAGCCTTCATCGCTGCCGTGCCGCGCGATGTGCTGGTGGTGCTCGACGAGGCCTATAACGAGTACCTCGCGCCGCAGGATCGCGCGGACAGCGCCGCGTGGACCACGCGTTATCCGCATCTGCTCGTCTCGCGTTCGTTCTCCAAGGCCTACGGCCTCGCGGCATTGCGCGTCGGCTATGGCGTGGCCTCGCCGCCGGTGGCGGACATGCTGAACCGCGTACGGCAGCCGTTCAACGTCAATGCGCTCGCGCAGGCCGCGGCGATCGCGGCGCTCGAGGACACGGCCTACGTCGACGAAAGTCGCGCGCTCAATGTCGCCGGGCTCGCCCAACTCGGCACAGGACTGGACGCGCTGGGCATCGCGTATCTGCCGTCGCACGGTAACTTCGTGCTGGCGCGCGTCGGCGCTGCCGCGCACGTCAACCGCGCCCTGCTGGCGCAGGGTGTCATCGTGCGGCCCGTGGCCAACTACGGCCTGCCCGAGTGGCTGCGCATTTCGGTTGGCCTGCCGACGGAAAACGCCCGCTTCCTGACCGCGCTCGCATCCGCCGTCAAGCAGTGACGCGCCGGATCCGGCGGGGCTGATGCGATGACCAACGCAGCAAACGTGATCGGCAAACTTGTCGTCGTCGGCGTCGGCCTCATCGGCGGCTCGTGCGCGCTGGCGCTGCGGCGATCCGGGGCCGTGCGCGAAGTGGTGGGCGTAGGGCGCACGCAGGCCAATCTCGACGTCGCCCTCGAGCGCGGCATCGTCGATCGGGCCTGCACGCTGGCCGGTCCGTGGCTGCGCGAAGTGGCGGATGCCGACGTGGTACTGCTTGCCGCCCCGGTGGCCCAGTTCCCCGATCTGCTGCGCGCGCTCGCCACGACCGTCGGACCGACCACGGTGATCACCGATGCCGGCAGCACCAAGCAGGATGTACTGGCCGCCGCGCGGTCGACGCTCGGCGCCGCGCTGCCGCGCTTCGTGCCGGGGCATCCGATCGCCGGCACCGAGCACAACGGCGCCGCCGCCGCGTTTCCGGACCTCTTCGTCGACCGCAACGTGATCGTGACGCCGGCGGCGGAAACCACGGCGGCCGCCGTCGCCCGCGTGACGGCCATGTGGACCGCGTGCGGCGCGCGGGTCGGCGTCCTCGATCCGGCGCGCCACGACGCCATTTTCGCAGCGGTGTCCCACTTGCCGCATGTGCTGGCGTTTGCACTGGTGGCCGAGCTCGCGGCGCGACCGGATGCCGCCACCTATTTCGAGCATGCGGCCAGTGGCTTTCGCGATTTCACGCGTATTGCCGGCGGCTCGCCCGAGATGTGGCGCGACATCGCGCTGGCCAATCGTCCGGCCTTGCTGGCCGAGCTCGATGCCTACCGCGACATGCTTGCGCGCGCGCGGGCGCTGCTCGACGCCGGCGACGGCGATGGCCTCGCGGCGCTGTTCACGCAGGCCAGCACGGCGCGCCGCGACTGGGAGCGGCAACGCACGCTGGCGGTTGCCAAGGACGGCGACTGACCATGGCGGACGTCGCGACGTTGCCGCCGCAACTGGCGCTGCCGCTGGCGCGCCGCGCCGCGGGCGTGGTCGCATTGCCGGGGTCGAAGAGCATTTCCAACCGCACGCTGCTGCTGGCCGCAATGGCGGAAGGCGTCACCACGCTGGTCGACCTGCTGGATGCCGACGACACGGCGCGCATGCGCGAGGCGCTGGCGTTGCTTGGCCTGCGCGTGGAGCGCATCGACGCCCGCCAGATGCGTGTCCATGGCACGGCGGGGCGCCTGCCGGTCGCGTCGGCGCGCCTCTTCCTCGGCAACGCCGGCACGGCCGTGCGCCCGCTGACGGCGGCGCTGGCGGTGCACGGTGGCGATTACGAAGTGAGCGGCGTGCCGCGGATGCACGAACGCCCGATCGGCGACCTCGTCGACGCGCTGCGGCCGCTGGGCTGCGATATCCGCTATCTCGGCAATGACCGATTTCCGCCGCTGGCCATCGGCGCCGCGGGCGGCCATGCGGGCGGCCGGGTGTCCATTCGCGGCGACGTGTCGAGTCAATTCCTGTCGGCGCTGCTGATGGCGCTGCCGTTGGCGCGCGGCAGCGCCACCGTCGCCACGACCATCGACGTCGTCGGCGCGCTGATTTCGCGGCCCTATGTCGAGATCACCACCAACCTCATGCAGCGTTTCGGCGTGACCGTGGGTACGCCGGACGCCGCCACCTTCGTGGTTCCCGCGGGTGCCCGCTACCGCTCGCCGGGCACGCTCGTGGTCGAGGGCGACGCCTCCGGCGCGTCGTACTTCCTGGCGGCGGGCGTCCTGGGCGGCGGCCCGGTTCGGGTGACCGGCGTGGGCCGGGATTCCATCCAGGGCGACGTGGCTTTCGCCGATGTGCTGGCCCGCCTCGGTGCCGACATCCGCTTCGGCCCCGACTGGATCGAGGCCCGCGCGGGCCGACCCTTGGCCGGTGGCGACATCGACTGCCTGGCCATTCCCGATGCCGCGATGACGCTCGCCATCACGGCGCTGGCGGCGACTGCGCCCACCACGCTCATCAACATCGGCAGCTGGCGCGTGAAGGAAACCGATCGGATTGCCGCGATGGCCACCGAATTGCGCAAACTCGGGGTGACCGTGGACGAAGGGCCGGACTGGCTGCGCGTGACGCCCCCGACGCAGTTGCGCACGGCCACGATCGGCACTTACGACGACCACCGGATGGCGATGTGCTTCTCGTTGACGGCGCTTCTGGGCATTCCGGTGGTCATCGACGACCCTGGCTGCGTGCGCAAGACGTTTCCCACGTTCTTTGACGAACTGGGACGGATCCTGGCATGACCACCCGCGCCGTCCCGGTCATCACCATCGACGGACCCGCGGCGTCCGGCAAGGGCACGATCGCGATGGCGGTCGCGCGGGCGCTGGGCTTTCATTATCTCGACAGCGGCTCGCTTTATCGCCTCGTGGCGCTGCGCGCCCGCGCGACCGGGACGGCGCGCGACGACGGTCCGGCGCTGGCGCGCCTGGCGGCCGGGCTCGATGTCCGCTTCGGCGAGGACGCGTTGCTGCTGGACGGCGCGGACGTGACCGCCGCCATTCGCGCCGAAGACATGTCGGCGGGGGCGTCCCGGGTGGCCGTCCACGCGGAGGTCCGGCGGGCGCTGCATGCCCGGCAACGGGCCTTCGCCACGCCGCCGGGGCTGGTTGCCGACGGACGGGACATGGGCACCGTGGTTTTCCCGGAAGCCGGACTCAAGGTGTTTTTGACCGCCAGCGTCGAGGAAAGGGCAAGGCGGCGTCATAAGCAGTTGATCGCAAAAGGAATCTCCAGTACAATGGATAGTCTTTTGCGTGATATCCGTGAGCGCGACGCGCGCGATCAGGGTCGGGCTGCCGCACCGCTTGTCCCTGCCGCCGATGCCGTGCTCCTCGATACGACCGACCTCTCGATAGCCGACGCGATTGCGCGCGTGCTTGCGCTGTACGGCGCAACCCGCCATCGCTGACATCGTCGGGGCGTCGCCCTCTCCACGCTGAAGGGCCGTGCGTCGCGCACTTTTGCCGGTGCTCCCCGCGCGGATTGTCCAACCTGCCCGCCATTGCGAGAAATAGGGTTCTCGCGCTTGGCGATTACCGATCAAAGAAGGAACCAACCCCCATGGCTACTGCCGCATCCGTCTCCACCATGTCCCCCGCTGCCAATCCGCCGATGGAAGATTTCGCGACACTGTTCGAGGAATCGCTTTCACGCCAGGAAATGCGCCAGGGCGAACTCATCACCGCCGAAGTCGTGCGCGTCGAATTCAACGTCGTCGTCGTCAACGCCGGCCTGAAGTCCGAGTCGTTCATTCCCATCGAGGAATTCAAGGACGACAACGGCGAAATCGAAGTCAAGGCCGGTGACTTTGTCATCGTCGCCATCGAAGCCCTCGAAGACGGCTACGGTGAGACCAAGCTGTCGCGCGACAAGGCCAAGCGCCTCAAGGCGTGGCACGACCTCGAAGCCGCGATGGAGCAGGGCCTCATCGTGCAGGGTCTCGTCACCAGCAAGGTCAAGGGCGGCCTGACCGTCATGATCAACGGCATCCGCGCGTTCCTGCCGGGTTCCCTGGTCGACATCCGTCCGGTCAAGGACACGACCCCGTTCGAAAACAAGGCGCTGGACTTCAAGGTCATCAAGCTCGACCGCAAGCGCAACAACGTCGTGGTCTCGCGTCGTGCCGTGCTCGAAGAGAGTCAGGGCGAAGTGCGCGAGAAGCTCCTGTCGACGCTCGCCGAAGGCGCGATCGTCAAGGGCATCGTCAAGAACATCACGGATTACGGCGCGTTCGTCGACCTGGGTGGCATCGACGGCCTGCTGCACATCACCGATCTCGCCTGGCGTCGCGTCAAGCATCCGTCGGAAGTGCTGGCCGTGGGCGATGAAGTCACTGCCAAGATCCTCAAGTTCGACCAGGAAAAGAACCGCGTCTCGCTGGGCATGAAGCAGTTGGGCGAAGATCCGTGGGTGGGCCTGTCGCGCCGCTATCCGCAGAGCACGCGCTTGTTCGGCAAGGTCACCAACATCACCGATTACGGCGCGTTCGTCGAGATCGAGTCGGGCATTGAAGGCCTGGTCCACGTTTCCGAAATGGACTGGACCAACAAGAACATCCATCCGACCAAGGTTGTGCAGCTGGGCGACGAAGTCGAAGTGATGATCCTCGAAATCGACGAGGACCGTCGCCGCATCTCGCTCGGCATGAAGCAGTGCATGCCGAACCCGTGGGATGATTGCCCGATGAATCACAAAAAAGGCGACAAGGGCACCGGCAGCATCAAGTCGATCACCGACTTCGGCGTGTTCGTCGGCCTGCCGGGCGGCATCGATGGTCTCGTGCACCTGTCCGACCTCTCGTGGAACGCCACCGGTGAAACCGCCGTGCGCGACTACAAGAAGGGCCAGGAAGTCGAAGCCGTGGTGCTGGCCATCGACGTCGAGCGCGAGCGCATTTCGCTCGGCATCAAGCAGCTCGAAGGCGATCCGTTCACCAACTTCGTGGCCATGCACGACAAGGGCAGCATCGTCGAC
>JBKJSU010000394.1:0-5104 GCA_046594415.1 Casimicrobiaceae bacterium
GATGGCGCCTTGCCTCGAATGTCGCCGCGCTTGGCCGGCAGGCATCCAGCAGGTCGGGAACGCCGCTTTCGCGCAACGGGTTAGTATAGCGGATCGGCCCGGTTCATGCCAGCCAACCCCGCGCGCCGGCGCCGGGACGCCCGACGTTGGCTTATCCTTATTCCCTGTTTTGGCGAGATTCGCTTGTCCGTCGGTCATTACGAAAATTTTCCCGTCGCGTCGCGACTCGTGCCCGCGGCCCTGCGCCCGGCCGTGGTGGCGATCTATCGCTTTGCCCGCACCGCCGACGACCTGGCCGACGAAGGCGACGCGCCTTCCGGGGAGCGCATCGCGGCGCTGGCGACCTTCGATTTGGCGCTCGATCGCATCGCGGCGGGTGAAACGCCCGCCGAACCACCCTTTCCCGCGCTGGCCGCCGCCATTCGCGAACATTCGCTGCCGCTGGCACCGTTCCACGACCTGCTGTCGGCGTTCACGCAGGACGTCGGCGTCGGCCGCTACGCCACTTATGCCGACCTCGATGACTATTGCCGCCGGTCGGCCAATCCGGTCGGTCGATTGCTGCTCGCGCTGTATCGCGCCGAATCGCCGGTCAACCTGCAGCAAAGCGACGCCATCTGCACCGGTCTGCAACTCACCAATTTCTGGCAGGACATCGCGGTCGATTGGCGCAAGGACCGCGTCTACCTGCCGCAGGAAGACCTTGATCGCTTCGGCGTGCCGCTGACGCAAATTGCCGCCGGCCGCAGCGACGACCGCTGGGGCGCATTGCTGGCGTTCCAAACCGCGCGCGCACGCGCCCTGCTCGTGTCCGGCCGGCCGCTCACCCGCGCCTTGCCCTGGCGCCTCGGCCTCGAACTGTCGGCCGTGATCGCCGGTGGCCTGCGCATCCTCGACCGGATCGACGGCGTGCGCGGCGATGTGTTCGCGCATCGGCCGCAGCTCGCCGCGCGCGACTGGTGCGTGGTCGCGTACCATGCGCTGCGGGCATCCCGCGCCCGTACCGCATGACGCCCGACGAGTATTGCCAGCAGAAAGCCGCGAAGAGCGGCTCGAGCTTCTACTACAGCTTCATGTTCCTGCCACCGCCGCGCCGGCGCGCCATCACGGCGCTCTATGCGTTCTGCCGCGAGGTGGACGACGTCGTCGACGAAGTTGCAGACCCCGCGGTAGCCCACGCCAAGCTCGCGTGGTGGCGCCAGGAAGTGTCGAAGATCTTCTCCGGCACGCCACAGCATCCGGTGGCGCAGGCGCTGGTCCCGCTCGTGCGCGACTTCGATCTGCCCGAAGCGCACCTGCAATTGGTGATCGACGGCATGGCGATGGATCTCGAACAAACGCGCTATCTCGATTTCGCGACGCTCGAACGTTATTGCCATCGGGTAGCGGGGGTCGTGGGCCTCATGTCGGCCTCGATCTTCGGCTACACCGACCCGGCCACGCTGGGTTACGCCCGCGACCTCGGCATTGCCTTCCAGCTCACCAACATCTGCCGCGACGTCGGCGAGGACGCGCACCGCGGCCGCATCTACCTGCCGCAGGAAGACCTGACGCGCTTTGGCGTCGCGCCTTCGTCGCTGCTGCGCGCCGACTACAGTGAACCCTTCGCCAGGCTGATGGCCTTTGAAGTCGACCGCGCGCGCGCGTGGTACGCCCGCGCGCTGGCGCAGCTGCCGGCGGGCGACCGCCGTGCCCAGCGCGCCGGCCTCATCATGGCGGGCATCTACCAGACCCTGCTGACCGAGATCGCGCACGACGGCTATCGCGTGCTCGACCGGCGCACTTCGCTCACGCCGCTGCGCAAGCTCTACATCGCATGGAAGACGTCCCGCGCCGCCTGACCCCGCCGGTCGCGGTCATCGGCGGCGGTTGGGCCGGTTGTGCCGCGGCGCTCGTGCTGGCCGATGCCGGCGTCCCCGTGACGCTGCACGAGGCGGGACCGGTGCTTGGGGGGCGCGCCCGCCGTGTCGACCGCGACGGCTTGCCGCTCGACAACGGCCAGCACCTGCTGCTGGGGGCGTATACGCAGACGCTGGCGCTGCTCGGACGCGTGCATGGTCGTGCCGCCCTGCGCGCGCACCTGATCCGCAGGCCGCTGACCCTGGTGCCGTTTGCGCCGTCGCAACCTGATGCGATGACGCTGATCGCGATCACCGCGCCGGGACGGCTCGGTCTGTTGGCCGGCCTGCTCACGGCGCGCGGACTCTCGTGGCGCGAGCGCATCGATAACCTGCGCTGGTTCTCCGCGCTGCAACGCCAGGGCTTCGTGCGACCCGCAACGGAAACGGTGGCCACGATGCTGCGCCCGCTGCCACGGCACGTGGCCACGCAACTGTGGGAACCGCTGTGCCTCGCGGCGCTCAACACGCCGGCGGCGACCGCCTCGGCCCAGGTCTTCGCCAATGTGCTGCGGGCGTCGTTCGGCGGCGCTGCCGACGCCAGCGACTTCGTGCTGGCCGCCGAGGATCTCTCGGCATTCTTTCCCGAAGCCGCGCAGCGCGCGATCGTGGCCGCCGGCGGCACCGTGTCGCTTGGGCAGCGCGCGCAGGTGCTGGCGGCGGGCGCGGACAATGTAACGCTGGCCAGCGGCGACCGCGCGATCGGGGCATCCGCGGTGATCGTCGCCGTGGGGCCGCACCAGGTCGCGCAGGCGCTGGCACCGGAATTCGTGGCGGGCGCCCCGGCGCTCGCGGCGGCCATCGACGTGCTGCAACTGCTGCGCTACGAGCCGATCACCACCGTGTGGCTCGGTTGCGACCGCCGCACGCCGCTAGCCGCACCCATCGTGCGCCTCGACGACGCGCCGGGACAGTGGCTGGTGGACCGGCCCGACGTGCTGGCGCGGGCGTCAGGCAACCCGGCGCGCCCGGCCATCGCGCAGATCGTGGCGACAATCATCAGCGCCGGCGGGCCGCACCTGCAGCAGCCGCACGCCGATCTCGTCCGCGCGGTCGATGCGCAATTGCAGCGGCTGCGCCCGGACTGGCCGGCGTCCGTCTGGTCCCAGGTGATCGTCGAGAAGCGCGCCACCTACGCGTGCACGCCGGGGCGCCCGCGACCTGCGGCGCCGCGACTAGCACCCGGTGTCTATCTCGCGGGCGACTATGTCGATGCCGAATTCCCCGCCACGCTGGAAGCCGCCGTGCGCAGCGGGATCGCCGCGGCGCGGGCGGTGCTTGCCGACCAGGCCTGACTCTCGCAATTGATCCCGTAGGCGAGGCTTCAGCCTCGCGCGCATGCGAGGCTGAAGCCTCGCCTACAGGGCCCATCGCACCGCGAGGCCCATTGCACCGCGGCGTTCAGCCGCCCGTGCGGTTGCGCAGCAGCCGCTGCTGCTCCCGCGCCCAATCGCGCTCCTTGATGGATTCGCGCTTGTCGTGCTGTTTCTTGCCTTTGGCGAGTCCGACTTCGAGTTTGATGCGGCCGGTGCGAAAATGCAGGTCGAGCGGGGCCAAGGTGTACCCCGCGCGCTCGACCTTGCCGACAAGGCGATTGATTTCCTCGCGGTGCATCAGGAGCTTGCGCGAGCGCGTGGGATCCGCGTGCACGTGGGTGGAGGCGGTGGCCAGCGGCGAAATGTGCGCGCCAATCAGCATGATCTCGGCCTTCTTGATCACGACGTAGGCTTCCTTGATGTTGGCGCGCCCCGCCCGGATGGCCTTCACCTCCCAGCCTTCGAGTGCTAAGCCAGCCTCCACGCGTTCCTCGATAAAATAGTCGTGGAACGCTTTCCGGTTTTCGACGATGCTCATGGCGGGTCCGATGCTGCCGCCGGACGGGCGGCTGGATCAACGTATGTTAACAACCCCTGGAACATCGATATGCCCCGCGTCGTGAAGTCGGTACTGGTCCCCTACAGCGCCAGGCAGATGTTCGACCTCGTCGACGACGTTACGGCCTATCCGGAGTTCCTGCCCTGGTGCAGCGGGGCCACGGTCCTCGCGCAGGCCGCCGCCACCAAAACGGCGCGCCTCGAGATCGACTACCGCGGCGTGCGGGCCCACTTCACGACCGACAACATCAGCGTGCCCGGCAAGTCGATCGTCGTCGTGCTGAAGGACGGGCCCTTTCGCCAGTTGCACGGCGAATGGCGCTTTCGCGCGCTGGCCACGCAGGCCAGCAAGGCGGAGTTCACGCTCAACTACGAATTTGCCACGGTCGTGCTCGAGGGCATCGTCGGGCCGGTGTTCAATCACATCGCCAACACGTTCATCGACGCGTTCGTCCGCCGCGCCGAGGCCATGTGCGAACCGCCCGCGCCGGGGTGATGCTGGCCATCACCGTCGTCTACGCGGCGCCGGGCATCGAGGCCTCCGTGGCGCTCGAACTCCCGGCCTCCGCCACGCTGGCGGACGCGGTGGCGGCAAGCGGCCTGCTCACGCACCTGCACCTCGATCCCGCGACGATCGCGTTCGCCATCTACGGCCAGCGGGCGGACCCCGCCACGCCGTTGCGCAGCGGCGACCGGATCGAACTGACCCGACCGCTGTTGATCGATGCCAAGGCTGCGCGCAAGGCTCGCGCCACCCTCGCCCGTCGGCGCTGACGCACCCCGGACGTTGCGCGTTTGTCGCCAATCCGCGACAATGGTCGGATGCCCGTAAGAGTCCCACGCCGCTTTGCGCTTGCCGTAACCTGCCTCGCCTGCGCGCTGGCAGGGTGCACCGCGCACGCCAGGGAGGCGCCTGCCGCGCGAACGCTGACGTCGTCGGCGCTCGAAACGGCCGGCAAGGTGTGGAGCGGCGCGCAGGATGTGGCGATCTACGCGCTGGGCCTCATCGGCGTCGACTACCGGTTCGGCGGCAACACGCCCGACAGCGGCCTCGATTGCAGCGGTCTCGTGCGCTATGTGTTCCAGGAAGTCACCGGCGTCACCTTGCCGCGCACGTCCCGGGAAATGAGCAGTATCGGCAGCAAGATCGCGCTGGGCGACTTGAAACCGGGCGACCTCGTGTTCTTCAACACGCGGCGTTTCCAGTTCTCGCATGTCGGCATCTATCTCGGCGACAGCCGCTTCATCCATGCGCCGTCCAGCGGCGGCGAAGTCGAGATCGCGCGGCTGTCCGAGTCGTATTGGCAAAAGCACTTCGACGGCGCCCGTCGC
>JBKJSU010000433.1:0-3021 GCA_046594415.1 Casimicrobiaceae bacterium
AGGCGAGAACAAGCGCAACCAGGAGGCCATTCTTCGGCTGCTGAACGAGATGGGCAACCTGGCCGACGGCGACCTGACGGTGCAGGCGTCGGTGACCGAGGACGTGACGGGCGCGATTGCCGACTCCATCAATTTCACGATCGAGGAATTGCGCACGCTGGTGCGCGGCATCAACTCGGCCACCGACCAGGTGACCAAGGCCACGCAGGAAACGCAGGCCATTTCCAACCGCCTGTACGAAGCGTCGCAGCGGCAGAACCGCGAGATCCAGCAGGCCTCCGCATCGGTGCTGTCGATGGCGCAGTCGATCAACGAAGTGTCGCAAACCGCAACGCAGTCGGCCCGCGTGGCCCAGCAATCGCTGGCGGCCGCGGAAAAGGGCGGCGTGGTCGTGCAGAACCAGATCGCGGGCATGAATGAAATCCGCACGCAGATCCAGGACACCTCCAAGCGGATCAAGCGGCTCGGCGAATCGTCGATGGAGATCGGCGAAATCGTCGAGCTGATTTCGGACATTACCGAACAGACCAACGTGCTGGCCCTGAACGCCGCGATCCAGGCGGCCTCCGCCGGCGAAGCCGGACGCGGCTTTACCGTGGTGGCGGAAGAAGTGCAGCGCCTGGCCGAACGCTCCGGCGAGGCGACGAAGCAGATCGAGGCGATCGTGAAGACCATTCAGGCCGACACCCAGGACGCGGTGGCGGCCATGGAAAAATCCACAGTCGGCGTGGTCGAAGGAACCAAGCTGTCCGACGCGGCGGGGCAGGCACTGACGGAGATCCAGAAAGTGTCGCGCGACCTGGCGGACCTCATTTCGCGGATTTCTGCGCAGACGCAGATGCAGTCGACGTCGGTCACCGACGTGACCCGCGGCATGCAGGGCATCCTGAAGATCACCGAGGAAACCACCGAAGGCACCAAGCAGACGAATGTGTCCATCGGCCAGCTCACCAAGCTTGCTGCGGAATTGCGTTCGTCCGTCGCGGGCTTCAAGGTCTAGCGCGCCGGGACGACGCGGACCGCGGCATGGGCCGCGGCCGCCGCACCACTGTTTCCGGCGCGGAAATTGCTGTAGGTCTCCGCATCGATTCTTCGCGCGAGGAGCGTGACAAGCCGTGGCAACCGAATCCAACTCTGAATTCGACGTCGGTCCGCTTTCGTGGGTGCAGGGCGAAATCGACCAGGCGCTCGCGCGCGGGATCGAGGCGCTGGCCGCGTTCGCCGCCCAGCCGCAGGACACCGCTTCGCTCAAGCACGCGCGGATGCACGTCCACCAGGCCGCCGGCGCCATCCAGATGGTGGGCCTCGACGCGGTTGTTGCCTACACCGATGAACTCGAGCGGCAGTTGCTGCGGCTCGAGGAGTCACCCCCGCAGGATCTTGCGCCTTCAATCGGCGCGATCGACAAGGGCTGCCGCAAGCTCAAGATCTTCCTGGATGAGCTCGTCAATGGCGCCGTCCCCGTGCCGCTCAAGCTTTATCCCGAGTACGAGGCGATGCAGCTCGTGCGCGGCGTGAAGGCGGCCGCGCCCACCGACCTTTTCTACCCGGATCTCTCGCCGCGTCCACCGCGGATCGTGGCGCGCGAGGTGCTCTCGCCCAACCTGCTGCCGTCGCATCTCGTGAAGCAGCGCAGGCACTATCAGCGCGGCTTGCTCGCGTGGCTGCGCGGCGACGAAACCGGAGCGGCCACGATGCGCGACGCCATCGCCGGCATCGAGGATGTCACGACGCAGGGCAACCTGCGCGCGTTCTGGTGGACCGTGGGTGCCGTGCTGGAAGGCCTCGTTGAAAATGGTCTCGACCGAGGCTTTGGCGTCAAGCAGCTCACCGCCCGCATCGACCTGCAGATCCGGCGCGTCGCCGAAGGCAGCGCCAAGGTCGCCGACCGGCTGCGCCGCGAGGTCCTGTACTTCGTTGCGATCTGCGCGCCCGTGGGCCCGCAGGTGCAGGCCGTGCAGCGCGCGTTCAAGCTGTCCGGATTGATTCCGTCCGCGGAGGTGCTATCCGCCGACGTGGTGCGCATCCAGCCGCTGCTGCGGGAAGCGCGCGAGCAGTTGTCCGGCGCGAAGGATGCCTGGTTGAAGGCCGCATCGGGCCGCGCCGAGAACCTGCCCAAGCTGAAGCACACGCTCGCCTCGGTGCACGCCAAGGCCGCCGAGATACACAACGGCACGCTGATGAAGCTCACCGCAGCCCTGGTCGAGCGCCTGGACAAGATGCCCACCACTGGCGTCAGCGAGCCCGTGGCCATGGAATACGCCACGGCGCTGCTGCTGGCCGAAAGCGCCTTCGAGAATTACTCGACGCTGTCCGCCGACTTCCCGCAACAGGTCGACGCGATGCTCGCGCGCCTCGATGCGGTCCGGCAGGGACGTCCGCCGACCAGCGATGGCGTGCCGATGCTGGACGAGATGAGCAAGCGCGCGCAGGAGCGCGTACTGCTGGCGCAGGTGGGCCGCGAGATCCAGGCCAACCTCCGGCACATGGAGCAGTTGCTCGACGCATTCTTCCGCGACCAATCCAAGCGCGCCGAACTGGCCACGCTCGCCAAGGACAGCGCCCAGATCCGCGGTGCACTGCAGATTCTCGGCCTGGTCGAAGCCGACCGCCTGCTCGAGCTGTGCGAACAGCAGATCGCCACCTATGCCGATCCGGACACGGTGGTGAATGACGAGGATCTCGAATTGCTGGCCGAGTCACTCTCCGGGCTTGGTTTCTACATCGAAGCAGTGGAACAGCAGCGGCCCGAGCGCGACCGCCTGATCGCACCACTGATCGCAAAGCGGCTGGGCGAGGCCCCGACACCGGTTGCCACCGAAGGTGATTCGGTCGAGGCGGCGGTGGCCGAGCTGCGCGCCGCGCTGCCGCAGCTGGTCAACGAAGCGCAGCAGGCGCCTGCCGACGCGGCCGCGCGCGAGGCATTGAAGCGCAAGCTGATTGGCCTGCGTGACGATGCCGATTTGATCGGCGATCCCGAGCTGGTGGCGCAAGTCGACGCAGTACTGGCCGAACTCGATG
>JBKJSU010000028.1:0-3184 GCA_046594415.1 Casimicrobiaceae bacterium
GGTCGATCTTGCGCCCGGTCCCAACAACCCAGTGGGCGACATCTGGATCGGCCTCAGCAAGCCCCATTGGGGTATTCATGGCACGCCAACGCCGGCTTCGGTCGGCCGCGAGGAAACTCATGGTTGCCTGCATCTCACCAACTGGGATGCTGCCCGGGTGTCCACGCTGGTCAACGCCGGCTTTGTCATGGAGGTTCGGGAAAAATAGTGGCGGGTTGCGCCGCACCGGGAAACATCGCGCGCGCGGTGCTGGTGTGCGCGATGGTGGGTGCGGCTGTGCATGGGGACGCACTCTGCGCACACGGCGTAGCCGCCAGCCCGACGGCCGCGGATGACATGGCGGCCAGCGCAGCGCGACTGGCCGAGCGCCGCTTGCTGATTCCGGTGGAGGGCGTGCTGCCCAACCAGCTTCGCGATACATTCGCCGAGCTCCGCGGCAATAGTGCGCATGAAGCGATCGACATTCCCGCCCGGCGCGGCACGCCGGTTGTAGCCACCGATCACGGCCGCGTGGTGAAACTATTCACCAGCATCCCCGGTGGCCTGACCGTGTATCAGGTGGATCGCGACCAAAAAATCGTGTACTACTACGCGCATCTTGATGCGTATGCCCCGGGCTTGCGCGAGGGCGATCTGGTGCAGCGGGGGGACGTACTCGGCGTTGTCGGAAGCACCGGCAATGCGTCCGCAAGCGCGCCCCACCTTCACTTTGCCATCCTGCGACTGCCGCCCGGCAACGAGTGGTGGAAGGGAACGGCGATCAATCCGTTCCCGTTGTTGCGGGGCACGGCTCCGTAGAGCACGTGCGCGATTGGGCGTGCTACTTCCCGCAGCTCATTCCCACCGCCGAATCCTTGGCGGGGAGATTCACCCCGAAGTCGAGATTAAATGCGCATCCGCGGGCCTTGACACTGTCCGACAGTCCGCATAAAGTGAACCGTATGGTTAACTATACGAGCATCCACCTCGACGGCATCTTCAGCGCGCTGGCCGACCCCACGCGCCGTGCCGTGCTCACGCGCCTACGCGCCGGCGAGCAATCCATCGGTGCGCTGGCCGACCCGTTCGGCATGTCGCTCACCGGCTTCATCAAGCACCTGCACATCCTGGAAGAAGCGGGCCTCATCGAACGCAACAAGGTCGGCCGCGTCGTCAATTGCCGCTTGAAGGGTGGCGCGCTGAAGGCCGCGCTGAAGTGGCTCGACCACCACGAAGCCTTCTGGAACACCCAGCTCGACCGCCTCGGCACGTATCTCGACACCAAGGAGAACGCCTCATGGAAATCGCCACCGAAGAATCCACCCGGCTCGACATCCGACGCATCTACCGGCAGCCCGTCGCCGCCATCTACGCGGCGTGGACGGACCCGGCGCAGCTGAAGGTGTGGTGGCGTCCGCACGAGGGCTTTGCGGAGCCCGAGATCACCCTCGACCTGCGCGTGGGCGGGCGCTACCGCATCGTGATGCACGCTCCGGATGGACAGACCCATCGCCTCGGCGGCGTGTACCGTGACGTGCAGCCCGAGCGCAAGCTCGTCTTCACGTGGGCGTGGGAAAGCACGCCGGACCGCGAGTCGCTGGTCACCATCGAGTTCAAGGCTGCCGGGCAGGGTACCGAGTTGCTGCTGACGCACCACCGGTTTGCCGACGCCGCGGCCCGCGACCGCCATCAACTTGGCTGGAACGGGTGCATCGCCAGCCTGGACAAGTACCTTTCCCATTAGCCCCCACCGCACCCAGGAGATTTGCCATGGCCAACCCTTTCGTTCACGTTGAACTGAGCACCACCGATGTCGGCAAGGCGAAGACGTTCTATTCGAAGCTATTCGACTGGAAGCTGGAAGACATGAAGATGGCCACGGGCGAGTACACGATGATCAATACCGGCGGCGACCACGGCGGCGGCATCATGCAGCAGCCGATGCCCGGCGCGCCGTCGCTGTGGATGGCCTACGTGCAGGTCGATGACATCGACGCGTTCGTGGCCAAGACCAAGGCGCTGGGCGGCACCGTGTGCCAGGACAAGATGGAAGTGCCCGGCATGGGGTGGCTGGCCATCATCGTTGATCCTACCGGCGCGATGCTGGGGCTCTGGAAGCCGATGATGTAACTGGTTGCCCCGACCGACGATCAACAACAAGGAACGGAACAATGACCCACCACGGAAGCTGTCACTGCGGCCGGATTGCCTTTGACGTCGACAGCGAACTCAAGGGTGCGACGGCGTGCAACTGCTCCATCTGTTCACGCAAGGGGGTGTTGATGTGGTTCGTGCCGCGTGACCAGCTGCGCCTGCTCACGCCGGTTGCCGATCTCGCCACGTATACATTCAACAAGCACGTGATCCAGCATCACTTCTGCCCGGTGTGCGGGATGCATCCGTTCGGGGAAGGGGTTGATCCGAAGGGAAACCGGATGGCGGCGGTCAATATCCGCTGCCTCGAGGAGGTCGACATCGAGGCGGTGCCGGTGCAGCACTTTGACGGGCGGTCGAAGTAGCCGGAGGCCCATTCGATCAATGCCGTGCTGCGCCTGTGTCCGATACACCCGGCGGGCCCGGCTTGCAGCCGAATTGGCAGATTTACCGGAGTCGGAAATTTCCATCTCGGACCGGTTCTGAAACGCGGTCAACCTTAAGGGTCAGCCGTTTGACTTTTTGCTTTCGCGAGAATATGCTGCACTGCATCAACGCCACTATGGAGACCGCCGTTGGACATACCCAGTAGTCGAATCGCTCTCTGACCCGGGTCTCGTCCACGCTGTCTTCTGGCTGCACGACTTCCCGGCGCCCGAGGGCTTTGCGGGAAGGACCAGCAGTCGCCGAAGCGCCGCTTCGGCATTGTCTCCTCCATGATTTGAACGTCGTCGCTTTCCCGTTGACATCGGCAGTGACGTCTTGCGCGCATGCGCGCGGGAGAGACCAATGCAACCCGTCAATCCGTTTTCGTTCTTCGCGGCGAAGAGCCGTAGCCTCATCACGCGGGATGCCGCCGCGGCTCGTGCCCCGGACACGGGCAGGGAGCTTCTTGCCGTCTCATCGCTGACGCCTGAAGAAGCGCGTCGGCAACACGGGACATCATTGGCCGGGCTATCGACCGCCGAGGCCGCGGTCCTCCTCGAACAGTACGGCCTGAACGAGGTTGCGCACGAGCGTCCCAAGACCTTGTTCCGGCGGTTGGTGGAGC
>JBKJSU010000050.1:0-5968 GCA_046594415.1 Casimicrobiaceae bacterium
CGAGCGCGTCCGACATCGAGGCGTTGATCGCGCTGGTGCGCGCAACCGTGGCCGCGAAGACCGGGGTCGATCTCGAAGCCGAAGTCCGCATCGTTGGAGTGGCGCAGTGAGCGCCGCCGGGCCGTCCCAAGGCGCTTGCTCCCTCTGGGGGAGCGGTGCGAAGCACCGTTCGGGGGGGCCACTATGACCGGCACCGCCGGCGCCGCCGGCACCGATTTCGGCAAGGTTGCCGTGCTGCTGGGCGGCCCGTCGGCCGAACGCGAGGTCTCGCTGATGTCGGGCAATGGCGTGCTGGGTGCATTGCGCAGCCAGGGCGTGGATGCGCATCCTTTCGATCCCGCCGAGCGCGACCTGTGGGAATTGAAGCGCGAAGGCTTCGACCGCGTCTTCATCGCGCTGCATGGCCGCTTCGGTGAGGACGGCACCGTGCAGGGCGCGCTCGAGACGTTGCACATTCCCTACACCGGCAGCGGCGTGATGGCCTCCGCGCTGGCCATGGACAAGTGGCGCACCAAGCTCGTCTGGCTGGCCAGTGGGATTCCGACGCCGGGCTATCGCGTGGCCACGGCCACCACCGACTGGATGCGAGTGGTGGCGGAACTCGGCCTGCCGCTGATAGTGAAGCCGGCCCGCGAAGGCTCGACGATCGGCATCACCAAGGTGGCGCGCGTGGACGGCAGCGAGCTGGCAGACGCGTGGCGTGCGGCTGCCGAACACGACGACCTGGTGCTGGTCGAGGAATTCGTCGCCGGCCAGGAGCTCACCGCCGCCATCGTCAACGGCGTCGCGCTGCCGCTGATCCGCATCGAGGCGCCGCAGGGCAACTACGACTATCACAGCAAGTATTTTTCCAACGAGACGAAGTATTTCTGCCCGGCTGGGCTGCCCGACGCGAAGGAGAGTGAAATCCGCGCGATGGCGCTGCGCGCCTTCGACGTCGTCGGCTGTCGCGGCTGGGGCCGCCTCGACCTGATCCTGCGTGCCGATGGCAGCTTCTCGCTGCTCGAAGTGAACACGTCGCCAGGCATGACGGGTCACAGCCTGGTGCCGATGGCCGCGCGCGCGGCCGGCATGGAATTTCCGCAACTCTGTGTCGAGATCCTGCGAGGCGCGCATGTGGGATGACGCACGCCAGATGAATGCGCTGGCCATCACGCTGGCCGCCATCACGCTCGTGGGGGTCACGGTCGCCGCCGTCATCTGGAGCGTACGGCAGCCGGTCTTTGCGTGGCACGAAGTGGTCGTCACGACGCCGCTAGCGCGCACCAACGGCGCGCAACTCGAGACGGTCATCCGCGAGGACCTGGCCGGCACGTTCTTCACGATGGATCTCGCCCGCGCCCGCGCGGCGCTGCGACAGGTGCCGTGGGTGCGCGATGTTTCGCTGCGCCGGCAGTGGCCCCACCGGCTCGAACTTGCCGTGGACGAGCACGAGCCGCTTGCGCGCTGGAACGAGTCGGCGTTGGTCAGCGCGCGCGGCGAAGTCTTTGTCGCACGCGCGGACGATGGCCTGCCGTTGTTCGAAGGCCCCGACGGCACCGCCGCCGACATGGTGTCGCGCTACGAGGCATGGGGCAGCGATCTGCAGCCGTTGGGTCTCAAGATCCGCGAGATCCGCATGTCCCCGCGCGGCGGCTGGCGGCTGAAGACGGTCGGTGCCGACGGGCCGCTGACACTGGAGCTGGGACGCGACGAGCCCGAGGCGCGCCTCGCCCGATTCGTTGCCGCCCACGCCCGGACGCTCGGTGCGCTGGCACGTTCGGGAACACGCGTCGATTCGGTTGACCTGCGGTATCGCAACGGCTTTGCGGCCCGGATTCCGACGTTCCGCGAAAAAAACGCACGGCCCGCAGCATGAACAGGACAAGGATGGCGGCATGGTGAAGGACAGCAAGAATCTGATCGTCGGGCTCGACATTGGCACGTCGAAGATCGTGGCGGTCGTCGCCGAGGTCACCCCCGACGGCGCGCTCAACATCATCGGGATGGGCGCGCAGCCGTCCCGCGGCTTGAAGAAAGGCGTGGTGGTCAACATCGAGGCGACGATGGCGTCCATCCAGCGCGTGCTGGAGGAGGCCGAGCTGATGGCCGACTGCCAGATCAAAGAGGTCTACACCGGCATCGCAGGCAGTCATATCCGCTGCTACACGTCGCACGGGATGGTCGCGATCAAGGAGAAGGAAGTCACGCAGGCGGACATCGACCGCGTGGTGGACACGGCCAAGGCCATTCCCATACCCAACGACCAGCAGATCCTGCACATCGTGCCGCAGGGCTTCACGATCGATGGCCAGGAGGACGTGCGCGAGCCGCTGGGCATGAGCGGCGTGCGCCTGGAAGTGGACGTGCATATCGTGACCGGTGCGGTGTCCGCCGTGGAGAACGTGACGAAGTGCATCCGCCGCTGCGGCATCGAGGTGCGCGACGTGATCCTGCAGCCGCTCGCGTCCGCCACCGCGGTGCTGTCCGAGGACGAAAAGGACCTGGGGGTCTGCCTGATCGACATCGGTGGCGGCACATCCGACATCGCGGTCTATGCCGGCGGCGCGATCCGCCATACGGCGGTGATCCCGATCGCCGGCGACCAGGTGACCAACGACATCGCGATGACGCTGCGCACGCCGACCAAGGATGCGGAGGAACTTAAGGTTCGCTACGGCTGCGCCTTGCGCCAGCTGGCCGACGCCAACGACATCATCGAAGTGCCCGGCGTGGGCGAGCGCGCGCCGCGCAAGCTGTCGCGGCCGATGCTGGCCGAGGTGATCGAGCCGCGGATCGAGGAGCTCTTCCAGTTCGTGCAATCGGAGGTGCGGCGCAGCGGCTTCGAGGAAATGATTTCGTCGGGCGTGGTGGTCACCGGTGGCTCGTCGCAGCTGCAGGGGCTGGCCGAGCTGGGCGAGGAAGTGTTCCACATGCCGGTGCGCATCGGCGTGCCGATCTACGCCGGTGGCCTCGCGGACGTGGTCAAGAACCCGCGCTATGCCACCGCCATCGGCCTCCTGATGGAAGGGCGTGACCAATTTTTGCGCGGCGAAGCGGCCCGCGCGCAGGTGGCGGGCATCGGAGGCGCCGCCGAGCGGATGAAGCAATGGTTCAAGGCGAATTTCTAGAAGAACAGCAAGTCAGGGCCCCGTGGTTTTCATTTTTTGGTTCGTTTCAACAGGAGAAAAACATGTTTGAGATCATCGATCAGGCACCGCAGGACGGCGCAATCATCAAGGTCATCGGGGTGGGCGGATGCGGCGGCAACGCCGTGGAGCACATGATCAGCCGGGGCCTGACCGGCGTGGAGTTCATCTGCGCCAATACCGATGCGCAGGCGTTGAAGCGCTCCACGGCACGCACCCAATTGCAACTGGGATCGACGCTCACGCGCGGTCTGGGCGCCGGCGCCAAGCCTGAGATCGGGCGCGACGCGGCGATGGAAGACCGCGACCGCATTGCCGAGATGATCACCGGCGCCGACATGCTGTTCATCACCGCGGGCATGGGCGGAGGCACCGGCACCGGTGCCGCGCCCGTCATCGCGGACATCGCGAAGAACATGGGCATCCTCACCGTCGCTGTCGTGACGCGGCCTTTCAAGTTCGAGGGCAAGCGCCAGCGCGTGGCGCAAAGCGGGATCGAGGAACTGCAAAAGAAGGTCGACTCGCTGATCATCATCCCCAACGACAAGCTGATCGACGTTCTCGGCGACGATATCGCGCTGCTCGACGCCTATGCCGCGGCCAACGATGTGCTGCGCGGTGCCGTTGCCGGCATCGCCGAAGTGATCAACAACGCCGGTCTCGTCAACGTCGACTTCGCCGACGTGCGTACGGTGATGGGCGAAGTCGGCATGGCGATGATGGGTTCCGCCACTGCCAGCGGCGTCGAGCGCGGCCGCCTCGCGGCGGAACAGGCCGTGAAGAGCCCGCTGCTCGAGGACGTGGACCTGGCCGGCGCGCGCGGCGTGCTGGTCAACGTCACCGCGTCGGCCGGACTCAAGATGAAGGAATACTACGAGGTGATGGACACGATCAAGGCATTCACCGCCGACGATGCCATGGTGATCGTGGGCACCGTGATCGACGATACGATGGGCGACGGGCTGCGCGTCACGATGATCGCGACCGGCCTGGGTGGTGTGGCGGCAACAGCGGTGAAGCAGAAGCCGCGCCTCGAGATCCTCGAATCGGTGAGTGTCACGCAGCGCACCGGCACCGATGGCGTGGGCGTCCCGGTCGAGACCATCGACTACGATCGCCTCGATGCGCCTGCCGTCGTGCGCCGCGGGCGGTCGTCGTCGCCGGCGCCGTCGTCGGCCACCTTCGACGCCACGGACATTCCGGCGTTTCTGCGCAAGCAGGCGGACTAGGATGGGAGGAGATCACCCCCGCTGCGCGCCCGGGTGCTGCCCCCGCCCGGGCGACGTGGTACACTTTTAGGCTAACCCTTTGAACAAGCGCAACAATACGATGGGTCCACCGCCTGCTCCGATGCTGAAGCAACGCACGCTGAAAACTGCGACCAAGACCACCGGCGTGGGCTTGCACACAGGTGCGCGGGTCGAACTCGGATTGCGGCCGGCACCGCCGGACACCGGCATCGTGTTTCACCGCACCGACCTGCCCGGCATGCCGTCCATTGCCGCGCGCGCCGCCAACGTCGGGGACACGCGCCTGTCGTCGACGCTGAAAGGCGAGGGTAGCAGCGTGTCGACGGTCGAGCACCTGATGTCGGCGCTGGCCGGCATGGGCATCGACAATCTGCATGTGGATATCGCAGGCCCGGAAATTCCGATCATGGACGGCAGCGCCAGCCCGTTCGTGTTCCTGCTGCAATCGGCGGGCATCGTCGAGCAGGCGGCTTCCAAGCGGTACCTGCGCGTCGTCAACACGGTCGAAGTCAAGGACGGCGACAAGTGGGCGCGCTTCGAGCCGTGCGACGGCTTCAAGCTCGATTTCACGATCGACTTTCCGCATCCGGTATTCGGCCTCGAGAATCGTCACGTCGTGGTTGACTTCGCCGAGCATTCGTACGCCAAGGAAGTGGCGCGGGCGCGCACCTTCGGCTTCATGCAGGATGTCGAAGCCATGCGCGCCGCCGGTCTCGGCCTGGGCGGCAGCCTGCAGAACGCCGTGGTGCTCGACGAGTTCGGCGTGCTGAACAGCGAAGGCCTGCGCTACGACAACGAATTTGTGCGGCACAAGGTGCTCGATGCCATCGGCGACCTGTACTTGCTGGGGCATCCGCTGATCGGGCAGTACACGGCGTACAAGTCCGGACATACGCTCAACAACCAGTTGGCGCGTGCGCTGCTGGCGCGCCCGGAGTCCTATCAGATCGTCACCTTCACGGACGCATCCACGGTGCCGACCGCGTTTCACGACTGGTCGCCCAATCCGGCGTGACCCGTTTGCGCGGTCGCGTGGACAAGTCGAACTAACGAAGGCGCGCGTACGTGGTTCTCGTCCGGTTGCTCCTCTTTCTGGCGCTCGCGACCATCGTCGTCGCGACGGTCATGTATCTGTTCAAGAAAGACCGCCGGTACCTGCGTTTCATCGGGCAGGTGGTCAAGTACACGATCATGCTGCTGGCAGGCATACTGGTGTTTTACGCATTCGAGCGGCTGGTCTTGATGGCCTAAAATTGCAAAACATCGCCCTACGTCGCGCAATTGCCATTATTTTCGACTATCCGCCGCGCCGCATCAGCCGTTCGATGGATGCCCGCAGCGGACCCGAAGGCAGCGTACGAGCCAGCCGGCCCAGCGCGACGGTATCCACTCTATCTCTTTGAATTTTATTGGGTTTGTCGGTTTCCTGCGGACCAACGCCGACTTGCACGCGCACCCGTAATTCAGTAAAGTCCCATCCTTCCCGGCGCAAGCTGGCAAGAACGTCGGGCGAACGCTGGCGAACCACCGCAGAAATGGCGCCGGCTGAAACGGCCAGCACCAATGTGGTTGTCGACGTCTCCGCCGCCC
>JBKJSU010000188.1:0-4600 GCA_046594415.1 Casimicrobiaceae bacterium
ATCGCTGTATGTGATTCATGGCGACGAGCCGCTGCTGGCCCTTGAAGCCGGTGACGCGATTCGCGCTGCGGCGCGCGCCGCAGGCGCCACCGAGCGCGAAGTGCTGGTGGTCGAGCCCGGCTTCAAGTGGGACGCGCTGATCGGCGCCAATGCCAACGCCAGCCTGTTCGGCGACCGCAAGGTGGTCGATTTGCGCATCCCGTCGGGCAAGCCCGGCGTCGAAGGCGGCAAGGCCCTTGAAGCCTACGCCGCCAATCCGAATCCCGACAACGTCACGCTGGTCACGCTGCCGCGGCTCGATCGCGCGACGCAGTCGTCCGCGTGGTTTTCCGCACTCGCCGATGCCGGCGCCACCATCGCCGTGTATCCCGTCGAACGCGATGCACTGCCGTCATGGATCGCGCAGCGTCTCACGCGGCAGAACCAGAAGGTGTCGCGCGACACCTTGTCGTTTCTCGCGGAGCATTGCGAAGGCAACCTGCTGGCCGCGCGGCAGGAAATCGAAAAACTGGCGTTGCTGCTGCCTGCGGGAATGCTCGACCCCGAGGCCGTCGAGCAGGCCGTTGCCGACGTATCGCGCTATGACATCTTCGCACTGTCCGAAGCGTGGCTCGTGGGCGATCCCGCGCGGGTCGTACGCATCCTGCAGGCGCTGGCCGCCGAAGGCGAGCCCCCTACGCTGGCCGTCTGGCAATTGTCGGAGGATGTCCACGCGCTGGCTGCCGTGCATGCGCAGGTGCGCGGCGGCGTGTCGATCGCGTCGGCGGTCAAGGGCGCGCGTGTCTGGGGCAAGCGGCAACAGGCAATGGAGCGCGCCGCGCACCGCGTGCCTGCCGACCTGATCGCGCCGATGCTGCAGGCGCTGGCGCGCGTGGACGCGCTCGCCAAAGGCATCGGGCGCGGCAACGCCTGGGACGAACTCGCCACCACCGCACTCGCCTTGGCAGGCAAGCCGGCGTTGCCGCTGCCCGTGTTCGTCCGCTGAAGCGTCGCCCGATACGTCCGCGACGACGTGGCAGCCCGGGCAATCGTCTGCGACGGCCGCGCCCTGCCCCGCGCCAATGCTTCCCGCGCAGCCGCCGTTTCAGGTGGACAGGGCGCCGTAGGCCAACCGCAGATGCATCGCGATCGTTTCAAGAGCGGCCAGCGCGGCCGGCGCGACGCCGGGCGCCAGCTCGCGCTCCTCGCGTACCGCCGACATCGTGTCGAGCACCACGCCAAGACTGGTATCGCGCGTGTTTTTGACGAACAAGCGCAAGGCTTCCTTGGGATCGTGCACGCCGCGGCCCGACAGTCCCAGCAGCGTGGCCGCCGAGCCGCGCAACGGCCCCGCCATTTCGGCCACTGCCAGCGCCGCCTGCTCGTCGCGCAGGCTGCGTACCAGGTAGGTCTGCCGCAGCCGGACCGCGGTGTTGAGGAGGCTTTGCCGCTCGCGCGCGATCAGTGCGGCGCGCGGCATCACGATGCCTTCAACCGCATCGTCGCCCCAAAGCACCCGGCGGCGTCGCAGGATGTCCGAAAACTTGTCGGCGAACGCCAGTGCGGCGTCGTGCAGTTCGTCGCTGCGGATGAAGAGCGGCGCCAGCCGGATGCCGGCTACGGCGGTGCGCACCGGTTCGCGCATCCGGTTTGCCTGCTCATGCTTCCAGTCGCGGATCACCACGAGCACATTGACATCGGACGTGGCGCGCAGCCGGCCGTCGGCGGCACTGCCGAACAAGATGATGGATACAAGATCGGCGCCCAGCGCATCGCGCGTGGCATCGACGAAGCGCTGCAGGAACGGCCCGACGTCGGCAGGCAGCGCGGCGATGGACGGCGTCATGGGAGTCCTCTTTCCTGCTCAGTGCTTGTGCTTCTTCTTGCCGCCGTTGCCCGACCCGTCGAGCACCAGCATCGACGCAGCGGCAGTCTCGCCGCGCTGCTTGAGATCCTTCAGCAGGCCGTCGTCAGAAAGGTCGAGCGGCGCCGAGCGTTCCCAATCCTGCCGCACCACGCGCTCCAGCGGTTCGATCACGGCCGGATCCTTCACCTCGATGGCCAATTCGCGGCGCGCATCGAAGCTGCCCGGTGCGAGATTGACCGAACCGATGATGGCGCGTTCGCCGTCGGCCAGCATCATCTTGCCGTGCAGCTTCATGCCTTTCATCCGGTGCACCTTGCAACCCACGTCTTGCAGGATGCGCAGACCGCCCACGCCTTCGATCAGCTTGTCCTTCTTGAGCGTGTGCGGCGCGCGGGCCAGCACGTTGACCTTGACCCCACGTCCAGCCGCGCGCACCACGCGCTCGATGATCACCGCGTCCTGGTAGCGTTCGTTCTGCAGCCACAGCTCGCTCTGCGCGCCGTCGATGAAGTGCGCGAAACGTTCGCGCCCGTTGGCGTTGCACCAGATGAGGCGGGACCCCTCGCGCGGCAAGAACGCGGTGCGACCCCAGTCGGCATCGAAACACTCGAGAACCTCGGCCACTTCCTTCTTGTGGTCGGTGACCACCGCGTAGTCGCGGGTTTCGGTGACGTTGCGGGTTTCCCAGTTGAGCGACATCACCACCGCCAGGGCGTCGTCGACGACCAGCGATTTTTCGTGTGTCAGGTCAAACGCCGGATTGCTATCCAGCACCGTGACCGCTGCGGCCTCCAGCGCCTTTCGCGCTTCGTCGTTGTCCGACTCGCCGCTGCGCCGCGCCGCATTCAGCATCACCCGGACGTCCACGCCGCGCTTGCGCGCGTCGATCACTACGCCCAGCAGGGAAGGATCGGTGAACACGAACATCTTGATCCGGATCGACGTCCTGGCGGCGGCGATCAGCGCCACCAGCGGGGCCGCGGTGGCATCGGGAAGGATGAGCAGCATGCGGGAAGCCATGGGGGCGATCAGGCCGTCGGCGTGGCCGGAAAGTCGGGGAACTGGACATGGTACAGGCCGGCATACAGCCCACACCGCGCCAGCAGCTGCTCGTGCGTGCGCTTCTCCGCCACGACGCCGTCCTTCAGCATGACGATGTTGTCCGCGTCGCGGATCATCGACCGCCGGTGCGCGATCGTGGTCAGCGCCGGGTCCATGGATTTTCGATGGCGGCGCACCGGGCCTTGCGTTCACCCAGCGTGCAGGTGGTCAATGCCGTGGCGTGCACGTCCCACGCCGTCATGTTCCAGCCCGTGGCGGCCCGATCCATTGTCATGAAGCCGAAGCGATTGGTCGCCACAAGTTCGGCCACCACCGCGCCTGGAGCCGGCTCCAATCCCGGCGGAAACGGCGTGGGAAACGGTGGGTCGACCCAATCGCCGGCGTTGCCGGACACGAATTGCGGCGGCTGCGCCGTCGCGAAACTGACCATCTGGAACACGTGGTTGTGGCCGGCCAGAAGCGCTTGGATGTTGGGCGGAAACAGCACAGTCGGATGCAGGTTCTGGAGCACCGATTGCAGTCCCGCGTTGCCGGAAAACGGTGCCTGCGGATTGGACGGATTGGCGGCAAAGGCCAGCACCGGGTGATGACTCATGAAGAACGTGTGCGGCGTGCGCGCCGTGCGCGCAAAGGCAGTTGTCAACTGCGCGTGATAGTTGCGGTACATGAGATCGGCGGGTTGCAGCGGCGTGACGCCGACCAGCGACGAATCGAACACGATGAACTCGGTGGCAGCGGACGCATCCAGCGGCACCACATAGGGTTCGCTGTAGTCACCGATGCTGTCGTCGGCCGCGTCGTTGCAGTTCTGCCGTGGCGCCACCGGCCGCGTATCGAGAAAGCGCCACCAGCCCTGCCCGGCGCGCGCGCAGGATTCGTGGTTGCCGCGAATGACGATCCACGGCGCCGCGGCGAACAGCTTGCGCGCGGGATGGAAGAGATCGGCGCGCCACGCGTCATAGCCATAGCCCCACGGCGAGCCGGCACACCCGGTGTCGCCCGCCGGGCAGGCATTTTCGCGGTAGTGAAAGTCGCCTACGTGGATCACCAGGTCCGGCGCGGTGGCGGCAGCCGCATTGGACACGCGTTCGAACGGCCATTGCGCCGGATCGTCGCAATCCTGAAAGACCTTGTCGCCGACCTTGATCCGGCAACCGGTGTCGCCGATCACGACGATACGCTGCGGATTGGTCTTGGGCAGTGGCAAGGCCTGTCCGGCGATGCTGGCTGCTCGCGTGCCCGGCGGGATGGTCGCCTCACACGTCAGCACCGGAAACGCGGAAGGCTTCGACAGCGACGGAACGCTGCGCGTGGGGCGCAGCGGAATCGTCTCCGCCGGCATCCGCACCATCATGGCGTGCACGGTGCCGTCGGTCACGAGGTCCGGGCAGGTGGGGGCTTCGGTGATGGCGCGCGCCACCGGCACCCCGTCGGGCCCGAGCAGCACAAACTGGTAGGCGGGCGCCGCAACGTGCGGCGTTTGCAGGTCGGCGCAGCCCACAAGCGCCAACAACGGCAGCAGCAGCATCCGCCTCATCGAAAGTCGCCCCACAGCAGGTTGATCGCGCCCAGCGCCGCAGTGGCCGCCGTTTCCGTGCGCAGGATGCGCGGACCGAGGCGCACTGCGGTAATGCCTGCGGCCGCGGCGCGCTCGCCTTCGCGTTGATTGAAGCCCCCTTCGGGACCGATGAG
>JBKJSU010000231.1:0-2620 GCA_046594415.1 Casimicrobiaceae bacterium
CTTCGCCAGCAACGCGACGAATGCGGCAAGTCGCGCGCGCTGCGCGTCGTCGAGCGCGATGCCGAGCGCCGCCGCGCCGTCGGCCAGCGGATCGGCGCGCGTGGTAGCAGCGACGCCAGTCATTGCAGGCCGAGTTGCTTGACGGCAGGCGGCAGGTACTCGTCGAACATGCCGACGAAAGTATCGGTGAGCGGCGCGCGATGCGCCTGCAATGCTGTCGCAAGGTCGGACGGCAAGGCCGCGAGCCGCAGCCCACGGCCGCCGGGCCTGGGACCGGGCGCCGGTGTGGCGCATCCGCCCGCGAGCAACGCCAGCACGAGGGCGCGGGCGCCGCGGCGCAGGCGCAACGACCGCTCCGGGACCACGGCACTCATGCGGAGATCCTTTCGGCGCGGGCACCGCCCAATCCGCGCCGCTTGAGATGGACGAGCAGTAGCGAGATGGCAGCGGGCGTCATGCCCGAAATTCGCGCCGCCTGGCCCACGGTTTCCGGCTGCCCCTTGGCCAATTTCTGGCGCGCTTCGGTGGACAGTCCGCGTACGTCGGCATAGTCCAGGTCCGCCGGAATGCGCAGCGAGTCCTGCGCCAGGTGGCGCGCGACTTCGTCGTGCTGACGTTCGATGTAGCCCGCATACTTGATCGTGACCTCGACCTGCTCGGCCACCAGGGCATCGGCGACCGCCGCGCCGCTGGCCGCCAGCGTGTGCAGTGACGCGTAGGTGACGTTGGGTCGGCGCAGCAAGTCAGCGAGCGCATACTCTCTCTCCAGGGCTTGTCCAAAGACCCTCTCGGTGTCGTCCGCGGCAACCATCGACGGCGTGATGCGGGTGCCGTGCAGGCGCTCGAGCTCGACCGCGACCGCATCGCGCTTGCGCGTGAAGGCATCCCATCGCGTATCGTCGACCACGCCCAGGCGCCGGCCGTGCTCGGTAAGGCGAAGGTCGGCGTTGTCTTCGCGCAGTTGTAACCGGTACTCCGCACGCGAGGTGAACATCCGATAGGGCTCCGACACGCCGCGCGTGACGAGGTCGTCCACCAGCACGCCCAGGTAGGCCTCGTCGCGCCGCGGGCACCAGCCCTCCTCGTCGCGCACGAAGCGCGCCGCGTTGAGGCCGGCGAGCAAGCCCTGCGCCGCCGCTTCCTCGTAGCCGGTGGTGCCGTTGATCTGACCCGCAAAGAACAATCCGTGAATGGCCTTGGTTTCGAGCGTGGCCTTCAACCCGCGCGGGTCGAAGAAGTCGTATTCGATCGCATAGCCGGGGCGCAGGATGTGCGCGCGTTCGCACCCCGGCAGCGAGTGGATGAGATCGAGTTGAACATCGAAGGGCAGCGACGTCGATACGCCGTTCGGATAGATCTCGTGCGTATCGAGGCCTTCCGGCTCCAGGAAGATCTGGTGGCTCGACCGCTGCGCAAAGCGCACAACTTTGTCTTCGATCGACGGGCAATAGCGGGGACCCACGCCCTCGATCACGCCGGTGTACATCGGCGAGCGGTCGAGCCCCGCACGAATGATGGCGTGCGTGCGCTCGTTGGTATGGGTCACCCAGCAGGGCAGCTGGCGCGGATGCATCGCGCGGGAGCCGAGGAACGAGAACACCGGCGCCGGATCGTCGCCGGGCTGCACGTCGAGATGCGTGAAGTCGATCGTGCGGCCGTCCAGCCGCGGCGGCGTGCCGGTCTTCAACCGGCCCACAGGGAGATTCAGTTCGCGCAGCCGCGCGCCGAGACGCTTGGCCGGCGGGTCGCCAGCGCGGCCGGCCTCATGACTCTTGAGGCCAATGTGGATGAGGCCCGACAGGAAGGTGCCGGTGGTCAGCACCACCGCCGCCGCGTGAAAGGTCAGCCCGATCTGGGTGACGACACCCGCCACGCGGTCGCCGTCGAGCACGAGGTCGTCCACGGCCTGCTGGAAGAGTGTCAGGTTCGGCTGGTTTTCGAGCCGGCGCCGGATCGCGGCGCGATAGAGCACCCGGTCGGCCTGCGCGCGGGTGGCCCGGACGGCAGGGCCTTTGCTGGCGTTGAGGGTGCGGAACTGGATGCCGGCTTCATCCGTTGCAATGGCCATCGCGCCGCCGAGCGCGTCGATTTCCTTGACCAGATGGCCCTTGCCGATGCCGCCAATCGAGGGGTTGCAGGACATCTGCCCGAGTGTCTCGATGTTGTGCGTGAGCAGCAGCGTGCGCCGCCCCATCCGCGCGCTGGCCAGCGCCGCCTCGGTGCCGGCATGGCCGCCACCAACAACAATGACATCGTAGTGTTCCGGGAAGTCCATGATTATTGGGGCATTTATGCCCCCGTAACGCCGTATCTGCAGGGGCTGTATTCTAGCGCAATGCCCGCCCTGGCGGTGGCGCGGTTTCACGTGGAACCGCGATGCCTGACTGGCATAATGCGCAAGGCAAGGTCAGAGACCGTCCCCGGAACCGGGCGCCCCGGCGGCACCGGGGCCTTCGGCGAAATCTGCTCGGCGGCATGTTCCACGTGAAACAGCGGCGGGCACGCCGCGCGAGGCGGAGGTCAGTCCGCGCTCCTTCGGTGCCGAGCCCCCGCCAGGTTTCACGTGAAACGTTCCGCTTTTCGAACCGACCCGATCCGGTCGAACCCCCAGCCCGTTCAG
>JBKJSU010000289.1:0-5001 GCA_046594415.1 Casimicrobiaceae bacterium
GCGGGGCGGCGCCTGCCCACGGAGGCCGAATGGGAGTTCGCGGCAACGAACACGCCCGCGACCGGCGTCGCCAGGCTCGACCACGGTCGCTTCGGTCCGGCCGCCAGTGGCGGCGCCACGCGCATGGCACACCGCCTGGGCAACGTCTGGGAATGGACCGCGACCGCGTTCATGCCCTATCCGGGATTTGCGCCCGATCCCTACGCCGATTACTCGGCGCCGTGGTTCGGCGATCACCGGGTGTTGCGCGGCGGTTCCTTTGCGACGCGGTCGCGCCTCGTGCATGCCGGTTTTCGCAACTTCTACCAACCGGAACGGTCCGATCCCTTCGTGGGATTCAGGACGTGTGCGCTGCAGCACGACGTCTGAAAATGCCACAAACACGGGCTTCGGTGCAACTCGCGCTCGAAGCCGTTCTTTCCCTTGGTCGAGTCTGGGCGTAGCATTCTCGTGGGCATCCGGCATTGCGGCACGAAGTTCGCTTGCGATACCGACGAGCGCCGCCACAAGGCGCGTCGAATCGTTTCTGGAGGAAGTGGCACTTGAATCTCACGGACATCGCAAATCCCGATTATTTCCACAAGGTCGTCGATTGCCAGTGGGCATGTCCCGCCCACACCCCGGTCCCCGAATACATCCGGATGATTGCGGCAGGCCGCTACGGCGACGCCTACCTTGTCAACTGGCATTCCAACGTATTCCCCGGCATTCTCGGCCGCACCTGCGACCGACCGTGCGAGCCGGCGTGCCGGCGCGGCCGCGTGGAGGAGGGCTCGCCCGAGCATCGCAAGCGTGACGCCAAGCCCGAACCGGTGGCCATCTGCCGCCTTAAGCGCGTCGCGGCCGACCTGAAGGAAGACATCCGGCCGCGGCTGCCTAAGGCGCCCGCGCACCGCAACGGCAAGCGCGTTGCCTTCGTCGGCGCCGGACCGGCGTCGCTCACGGTGGCGCGCGATCTCGCGCCGCTCGGCTACGAGTGCGTCGTGTTCGACGGCGACCCCAAGGCCGGCGGGATGATGCGCACGCAAATTCCAAAGTTTCGTCTGCCGGATGCCGTGATCGACGAGGAAATGGGCTACATCCTCGATCTCGGCCTCGATTTCCGCTCCGGCCGGCGCGTGGACAGCCTCAGGCAACTCCTCGCCGAAAAGTGGGACGCGGTCTTCATCGGCAGCGGCGCACCGCGCGGCCGCGACCTCGACGTGCCGGGACGGCAGGAAGCCCGCGCCAACATTCACATCGGCATCGATTGGCTGTCGTCGGTGTCCTTCGGCCACATCACGAAGATCGGCCGCCGCGTGGTGGTGCTGGGCGGCGGCAACACGGCGATGGATTGCTGCCGTTCGTCGCGCCGGCTGGGGGGCGACGAGGTCAAGGTGATCGTGCGCTCGGGCTTCGACGAGATGAAGGCCTCGCCGTGGGAGAAGGAGGACGCGATGCACGAAGGCATCCCGATTCTCAATTTCATGGTGCCCAAGGCGTTCACGCACGAGAAGGGAAGGTTGACGGGCGTGACGTTCGAAAAAGTGGCGCCGCAAAAGGATGCGCAGGGCCGGCGGCAACTGGTGCCTACCGGCGAGCCGGACATGCATGTGCCGTGCGACGACGTACTGGTGGCCATCGGCCAGGAAAATTCGTTCCCGTGGATCGAGCGCGACCTCGGCATCGAGTTTGATCGTCATGGCATGCCGATCGTGGACAAGGTCACGATGGCCTCGTCGCGACCCGACATCTTCTTCGGCGGCGACGCGGCCTTCGGCCCCAAGAACATCATCTGGGCGGTGGCCCACGGGCACGAGGCGGCCATCTCCATCGACCTGCATTGCCACGACAAGCCGCTCTCGCAGCGCCCGCCGGCGCACATGAACCTGTCGTCGCAGAAGATGGGCATCCATGAATGGAGCTACGACAACGCGATCCACGGCGACCAGCGCTATCGCGTGCCGCTGAAGGACACGGTCATTGCGCTGAAGGACATCCGCACCGAGGTGGAGCTGGGCTTCGATGCCCGCGTGGCATTCGCGGAAGCGCAGCGCTGCCTCAACTGCGATGTGCAGACGGTGTTCGCCGACCAGGCCTGCATCGAATGCGATGCGTGTGTCGATATCTGCCCGATGGACTGCATCACCTTTACCGCCAACGGCGACGAAGCCGACCTGCGCACGCGGTTGAGCGCGCCGGCGGTCACGCTGGCGCAGGATCTTTACGTTTCCGGGCGCCTGAAGACCGGGCGGGTGATGGTCAAGGACGAGGACGTGTGCCTGCATTGCGGGTTGTGCGCCGAACGCTGCCCGACGGGCGCGTGGGACATGCAGAAGTTCCTGTTCGAGTCGGCGCACGCCGACGACCGGTGTCGCAGCAAGCCCACGGGCGTGACGATCAATTTCGCGCCGTATGCCGTGGCCGCAGCGGCCGACTAACGAGCGGACGATGAGCCAAACCAACCGCAGCAACGACTTCGTCGTCAAGTTCGCCAACGTCAACGGCTCGGGCTCGGCTTCGGCCAACGGGCTCTTCGCGAAGGCCATCCTGCGGATGGGCGTGCCGGTGGCGGCGCGCAACATCTTCCCCTCCAATATCCAGGGCCTGCCCACATGGTATGAAGTGCGGGTGGTGGAGGACGGCTGGCGCGGCCGGCGCGGCGGCGTCGACCTGATGGTCGCGATGAATCCGCAGACATGGGACAACGACGTCGCCGAGGTGGATGCCGGCGGCTGGGTGTTCTACGACTCGACCAAGCCGCTGCCGCCTTCCAAGTTCCGCGACGATGTGACCACGCTGGGGATGCCGCTCACGGCCATTTGCAACGCCGCCTACTCCGACCCGCGGCAGCGGCAGCTCTTCAAGAACGTCATCTACCTCGGGGCGCTGTCGGCGCTGCTCAGCATCGAGCCCGAGGTCATCGAGAGCCTATTCGGCGAGCAGTACAAGGGCAAGGAAGCGCTGCTGGACTCCAATCGCCAGGCTTTCCGCATGGGCCGCGACCACGCGCTCGAGCAATTCAAGTGCCCGCTGCCCATCCGCGTCCGGCGCAGCGATCGCGTGGGCGAGCGCATCTTCATTGATGGCAACAGTGCTGCCGCGCTCGGGTGCGTCTACGGCGGGGCCACGGTGGCGGCGTGGTATCCGATCACGCCGTCGTCGTCGCTGGCCGAAGCCTTCGGCACCTATTGCCGCAAGTTCCGCACCGATCGCGTCACCGGCGACAAGCGCTACGCGATCCTGCAGGCCGAGGATGAGCTGTCCTCGATCGGCATGGTGATCGGCGCGGCGTGGAACGGCGCGCGGGCGTTCACCGCCACGTCGGGACCGGGCGTGTCGCTGATGCAGGAATTCCTGGGCCTCGCGTATTTTGCCGAGATTCCCGTCGTGCTCTTCGATGTGCAGCGGGGCAGCCCGTCCACCGGCATGCCCACGCGCACCCAGCAGGCCGACCTCACATCCTGCGCCTATGCGTCGCACGGCGACACCAAGCACGTGCTGCTGCTGCCTGAAGACCCGCGCGAATCCTTCGAGTTCGGCGCCACGGCCTTCGACCTGGCCGACCGCCTGCAAACGCCCATATTCGTGATGCTCGACCTCGATATCGGCATGCAGGACTGGCTGTGCGAGCCCTTTGCCTGGGACGACACGCGGCGCATGGACCGCGGCAAGGTGATGACCACCGCCGACCTCGAGTCGGGTCGCGACTTTGGCCGCTACCTCGACGTCGACGGCGACGGCATTCCATACCGCACCTATCCCGGCACGCACGCCACGCGCGGCAGCTACTTCACCCGCGGCACCACCAAGGATCGCTACGCACGCTACACGGAAGAGGGCGTGGCCTACGTCGACAACATGCAGCGGCTGCTGCGCAAGTTCGAGACGGCCAAGGCCTTGGTGCCGACACCCGTGATCAAGTCTGCCGCCAAGCCCACGCGCACCGGGGTGATCTGGTTCGGCTCCACCGGCGCGGCGATGGACGAGGCGCTGGTCACCCTCGAGCTCGACGGCATCCATCTCGACCGGATGCGTCTGCGCGCATTTCCCTTCGTCGACGCTGTGGCCGACTTCATCGCCGCGCATGATCGCGTGTTCGTCGTCGAGCAGAACCGCGACGCGCAGATGAAATCGTTGCTGGTCAACGAATGCGCCATCGATCCGGCGCGCCTGATTTCGGTGCTCCACTACGACGGCACGCCGCTCACCGCGCGCTTCGTCGTCCGCGAAATCGCCGAGAAGGCCCGACTCTTCAACGTCACCCCCCTGCGCAAGGTCGCCCCATGACGTATCTCGCCAAGCCCAAGATTCACCATCCGTCGCTGCCGCGCAATGCGCTCGGCTATACCCATCGCGACTACGAAGGCGCCATCTCGACGCTGTGTGCAGGCTGCGGCCACGACTCCATTTCGGCGGCCATCATCCAGGCCTTCTTCGAGATGGACGTGCCACCGCATCGCGTGGCCAAGCTCTCCGGCATCGGCTGCTCGTCCAAGACGCCCACGTATTTCCTCGGCAATTCGCACGGCTTCAACAGCGTGCACGGCCGGATGCCGTCGGTATTGACGGGCGCGGCGCTCGCCAACCGCGACCTGATCTACCTCGGCGTGTCGGGCGACGGCGATTCGGCATCGATCGGCTTGGGCCAGTTCGCCCACGTGCTGCGCCGCGGCGTCAACATGGTGTATGTCGTCGAGAACAACGGCGTCTATGGCCTGACCAAGGGCCAGTTCTCGGCCACCGCCGACAAGGGCAGCAAGAGCAAGCGGGGCGTGGTCAACAGCGACGAGCCGATCGATCTCGCGATGCTGGCGTTGTCATTGGGCGCCACGTTCGTCGCCCGCAGCTTTTCCGGCGACAAGACCCAGCTGGTGCCGTTGCTGAAGGCTGCGGTCGCCCACCGCGGCGCGGCGTTCATCGACGTGATCAGCCCCTGCGTTGCGTTCAACAACCATCCGGGCTCGACCAAGAGCTACGACTACGTGCGCGAGCACAACGAGGCGGTCAATCGCCTCGACT
>JBKJSU010000357.1:0-4609 GCA_046594415.1 Casimicrobiaceae bacterium
GCGGCCACGTATCCGTTGATCCGTGCCTATTCCACCACGCCGGCGCATTACGTTGAAGTGCAGCCCACGGGCCAGACGATCGGCTACAACAATTCCAACGGGCTGGTCAAAAGCGCAGCCTGGGACATCCAGCTGCAGAAGACCGGTTACATCCGCGAGGCCGGACGCTGCGTGGTGCTGCTCGCCACCGTGGCCAGCAAGCCGATGGTGATCGTGCTGCTCGATTCGATCGGCAAAGTCGCGCGTCTGGGTGACGCGCAGCGCGTGAAGTACTGGCTCGAGACCGGCGAATCGATGCCGATGGCGGTCGTCAAGCCTGCGGTGATCCGCGGCGCCAGCAAGGCAGGGCGTCCGGCGAAGGCCGCCGCGCCGACGCGCGTTGCCTCCAATGCCAAGGGCAAGCGCGCCTGATACGCACCGTCGACTCCGCTACCAACGGCCGCATCCTGCGGCCGTTGGTTTTGGTGGTGCGTTTTCGACTGCCCCCGACGGGCAGCGATCATCGAGGTTGATCCAAGTCAAGTGGCGCGGGGCGTGGCTCCGGCCGGCTTGACACAGGTCAACACCTGCGGCGGTTACGCCCCATAGACTGATGACTGTGCGAATTCGGGAATCCACGTTCGCGTGCAACACCTTCCGAATCACCGCCGTTCATTACTGTGGGGACTACCATGCTGACCAGGACCAAGATCTTCATCGCTTTGGCTGCGGCTTCGCTCGCGGCATGCACGACGGTTGATGCACCGCCGCCGGCCAACACGCTGGTCGTGGCCAAGCTTGCCGCCGCCCCCGCGCTTGACGGCACTGCCAATGATGCGGTGTGGGCGTCGGCCAAACCGCTGCGCGTGAAACTGTCCGGCGGGGCCAACTTCGGCACCACCGGCGAGACCACGGCCACGCTCAAGGCGGTGACCTCGGGCGACATGATCTATTTCCTGCTGCAATACGCCGATCCGACGCAGTCGATCCGGCGTGGCCCCTATCAGAAACAAGCCGATGGCAGCTGGAAGAAGCTGTCCGACCCGAACGACAAGGGGGGCGACGACAATGTCTATTACGAAGACAAGTGGTCGCTCATGTGGAACGTCAACGACTCGATCGCCGGCTTCAACCAGAATGGCTGTGCGGTGATGTGCCACCTCGGCGAAACCAAGCCGTACGGCAACAAGTACACCGATAAGGCGGGTGAAATCGCCGACATGTGGCATATGAAAGGCGCCCGCAACGGCGTGTGGGGCTTTGTCGACGACCAGCACGTCGACAACACCCGCTACGACAAGGACAAGTCCCCGAACGCCGGCCGCAAGGGCGATCCGGGTGGCCCCGACTACAAGGCCTTCAGCCTCGTCAACGGCAAGCCCGAGTTCATGAACAAGGACGGCAAGGCGGCCAACGCGGGGGGCACGTACTGGATCAAGGACGGCGACCAGGTTGCCTTCGACGACAGCAAGTTCAAGGTGGGCGACGAAGTCTCGTCCTACGTCGTCTACCAGTTGAAGGGCGATCGCGGCGACATCAAGGTGGCCTCGCGCTGGCAGAACGGCATGTGGACGTACGAGGTCGCGCGCAAGCTGACCACAGGCAGCCAGTTCGACGTCCAGTTCAGCGACATGGGCAAGACCTACACGTTCGGCGTTGCCGTCTTCGACAATGCGCAGGTCCGGCATGCCGTCGGTTGGGAGCCGCAGAAGCTCGTGTTCGCGAAGTAGCACGGCAGCCCGTCCGCGGACCCGATCGTGTCGGGTCAGTCAGAACGCCTATGTCGAGACGAAGCCTCCCGTTTGATCCGCGCGAGCCCGGTGCCGGCTGACGCCGGTATCATGATCGGTTACCGCACGCAACTCCGCTTGGTCACCAGGCGAAATCGTTGCGCTCATCCGTGAGGAGCCGTCATGCCCAGCCCAAGCAAACGCGTCTCGAAAAAAACTACCTCGTCTGCGACCGCACGCGCGCGGGAAGCCCAGGCACCCACCGCCGAATCCACGGTGGACGGCGTCGCGCGTCAGGTCCGGTCCTGGACCGACTCGGTGCTGGGCGTTGCCGGCGCGGCCGCCGATGCCTCCATCGGTGCGGCCAAGGCCATCCTGATCAAGCCGGAGCAGCGGCGTGCGCTGGCGAAGACCGGCAGCGTGCTGCGCGGCATGCGCGAGGCGGCGGGCCTGAGCCTCAAGGAAGTCGGCGCGGCGATCAACCTCGACGACCCCACGCTGCTCGACCTGGTCGAAAACGGCAAGGTCGCCTTGCCTTTCGAAATCATCCTGCGCCTGGCGTCGGTGCTGGGCCGCAACGATCCGATTTCGTTCGTCATGCGGTTCACTCGCGCGTACAACCCCGGTGTCTGGCAAACGCTCGAGAGCCTGGGCATCGGTCGCTTCGCCGTGCAGGCGGGACGCGAGCGCGAATTCGCGAACATCTACCGCAGCAGCGATGCCGCCCGCAGGCTGTCCGACGAGGACTTCGGCGCCGTGCTTGCCTTCACCAAGGCGGCCTTCGAGACCGCGCTCGCATTCCGCGGCACCAGCGTCGAACCGGCGCGCGAACGCAAGCCTGCGTCCGGGAAGAAGTGACATGGCCACCGTCACGGCGGCTTCGACGCGCATCCCCGACGCAGCGCCGACCGTTGATCTCGACTAGACTGCAGCACGCGCCGCGCCAAGCGGCCGGGCGATCGAATAGCACGCAATCGAGACGTGGCGCGGTCGACCACCCAAGGAGAACCCAATGAACCAAATGATCTCCCGCGCGCTGGCGTGCGCCATCGCGCTGCTGCTTGCGCCGACGCTGCTGTGGGCGCAGACGCCGGCCACGAACAAGCCGCCGGTCAAGGTCCTCGTGGGCTTCGCCCCCGGCGGCGGCGCCGACATCATCGCGCGGCTCTTTGCCGACAAATTGCGCGAACCGCTGGGCGCGACCGTCATCGTCGAGAATCGCACTGGCGCGGGCGGGCGCATCGCCGCAGAGGCGTTGAAGAACGCCGCGCCCGACGGCAACACGATCCTGCTCACGCCGATCGTCATCCCGGTGCTGGCGCCGCTCATCTACACCAATCTCAACTACGACCCGGTCAAGGACTTCGCGCCGCTGTCGCTCGTCGGCTTCTTCCAATTCGGCTTCGCGGTCGGCGGCACGCATCCGGCCAGGACGATGCAGGAGTACGTGGCGTGGATCAAAGCCAACCCGCAGCAGGCCAACTTCGGTTCGCCCGCGCCGGGCAGCCTGCCGCATTTCTTCGGCGCGATGATCGGCCGCGGCATGGGCGTCGACATGCAGCACGTTGCCTACAAGGGCGGCGCGCCGATGCTGAACGACCTGGTCGGCGGACAGATTCCGGCAGGCATCGACACGCACATCGAATTGCTGGAGCTCGATCGCACCGGCAAGATCCGCATCCTCGCCACGTCGGGCGCCAATCGCTCGCCGTTGCTGCCCAACGTCCCCACGTTCAAGGAAGTGGGATTCAAGGATATCGAGGGCAGCGGCTGGTATGCGTTCTATGCGCCGGCGAAGACGCCCGCCGCCGTCATCGATGCGTTGAGCCGGGCGATCGTCGCGGTGACGCAGATGCCCGAGGTGAAGGAGCGCCTGACCCGGATGGGCGTGGAGGTGCAGGGGTCCACGCCGCAGCAACTGGCGAAGCTGATGGTGGACGACACCGCAAAGTGGGCGCCGGTGATCAAGGCCACCGGGTTCAAGGGCGAGTAGCGGCGCCACGCGCGCGCGCTTGCAGCGTTAACGTGAAGCGTTCTTGCGCTTCCCGGCGTCCAGCAGTTCCCGCGCATTGGCGCGCGTCTTGGCGGTGATTGCCGCGCCGCCCAGCATGCGCGCCAGTTCTTCCACGCGCTGCGCGGGGTCGAGTTCGGCCAGTTCGGAGCGCACGCCGCTCGCGCTGCCTGACTTGCTGACGCGCAGGTGCGCGTCGGCGCATGCCGCCACCTGCGGCAGATGGGTGACGCACAGCACCTGGCGGCGCGCACCCAGGCCCTGCAACAGCTGGCCCACGGTGGCCGCCACGGCGCCGCCCACGCCGCTGTCCACTTCGTCGAAGATCAACGTGGGAATCTGCCCGGCCTCGCTTGCCGCCACCTGCACGGCCAGCGCGATGCGCGACAGTTCGCCACCCGAGGCCACGCGGGCGAGCGGTGCCAGCGGCTGTTTGGGATGGCTGGCCACGCAGAACGTGAGGTCCTGCAGTCCATAGCTGGCGGGCGATGCCAGCGGTTCGGCGCTGACTTCGAAGCGGCCGCCTTCCATCGCCAGTTGCTGCATCGCCGCCGTGACGCGATGCGCCAGTTCGTTGCCCGCGTACTGGCGCTTCTTCGCGAGTTGCTTCGCCGCGCCCTGGAAATCGCGCTCGGCCAGCGCGGCGCGCTCGGCCAGCGCGGCGGCATCGGTGGTGGCGGCCAGCGCGGCCAGCTCGGCTTGCGTGCTCTCCAGCAACTCGGGCAGCGCCTCGGGGCGCACGCGATACTTGCGTGCGATGTCGTGCATCGCGGAGAGGCGCTCCTCCACCCGCTTGTGTTCGTCCGGGTCGAGGTCGAGGCGGCGTTGGTAATCGCGTAACGCGCGCGCCGCTTCGTCGATCTGGATTTGGGCGGGCGTGAGCAGCGCC
>JBKJSU010000390.1:0-3569 GCA_046594415.1 Casimicrobiaceae bacterium
GCGGTTCGCGCCTGGCCAGGTCGCCACGCATCGGAAACGGCGTGTCGGTCAGGTTGAGGGTGCGCTTGTAGTCGGGCTTGGTATCGTCGGGCATCGGGGATTTCGTTGGAGCCATCAGGGTTACGGGCGGGCGGCCGCGAAATAGTCGCGGGCCTGCGCAACGTCGGCACGGATCTGCCGCGTCAGCGCATCGAGATCATCGTATTTTTCTTCGGCGCGCAGCTTGTGCAGGAACTCGACGACGACGCGGCGGCCGTAGATATCCTCGTCGAAGTCAAAGACGAACACTTCGAGCAACGGCTTGGCGCCGGCCTTGACCGTTGGGCGCACGCCAAGGCTGGCCACGCCGGTCCGGGGTGTCGGCCCCAGACCGTGAATGCGTACCGCAAAGATGCCAGCCAGCGGCGGCCGCTGCGGCAACTCGATGTTCGCCGTCGGAAATCCAAGCTGCCGGCCCAATTTTTCCCCGTGCGCCACGCGGCCGGCGATCGTGAAAGGACGCCCCAGAAGCGCCGCCGCGCCCGCAAGATCGCCGACGGCCAGCGCTTCGCGCACCGCAGTGGACGATGCACGGTCGGCGCCGACCACCACCGTGCGCAGGCCTTCCACGCTGAACGTCGTTGCGGATACGCGCAGCGCGGCAAGGTCGCCGGCGCGTCGATGACCGAAGCGAAAATCGTCGCCGACGAGAACCCACCGCGCGTCCAGCCGGCGAACGAGGACATCATCGATGAAGGCCTGCGGCGTCAGTGCCGCCAATGCGGTGTTGAAGCGCGCGATGTAGATCCGGTCGATGCCGAGGCGGCGGAACAGCTCGAGCTTCTGCCGCAAACGCAGCAGTCGTGGTGGCGCCTTGTCGCGCGCGAAGAATTCGCGCGGATGCGGATCGAAGGTGAGCACTGCCGACGGCAGGCGCAGGTCTTCCGCGGCTTCGCAAAGCCGCGCCAGCATGGCCTGATGGCCACGATGCACGCCGTCGAAATTGCCGATCGTCAGCGCGATCGGCCCGTCGGCGTGCGCGGGCAGTCCGCGGAAAATACGCACAGTGGCAACACATCCGGTTCGGCGGGCGACCACCGACGGCATGAGCATGATACAAAGGCTTGAATTCTATCGCATTTTGCGGGTTTATGCCGCGTCGCAGCACCATTCCCGCCAGCCACCGTCCACCAGCGGAAAGTACAACGCCAGCCGGATCGGACGCGCGTCGAGACCGCGCACGATGCGCGCATAGCGCTCGAGCTGGTCGCGATAGCGTTCCTGCTCGCGGTCGAGGAAGGTGGTCGCATCCCCGCCTTCGTGCCGTCCGGTCTTGAAATCGACGATCCAGCGCACGCCATCGGCGACAAAAGTTCGATCCAGTGTGACGTGATCAACCGTACCCTCGTGCCCGCCGGCCAGCGCCCATTCGCTGCGCGCATCGGCATGCTCCGGCGCAAACAGCCACCGTCCACGGGCGTCGTCCAGCGTTCGCGCGAGCGCAGTGAGCACGCGCGCCGTCGCCTCGGCGCGCGCTGCGACGCCAACACCTTCGCCTGCAAGCGCCACCTCCACACGTTCCCGGCAGGCCTGCACACGCTTCTCCGTCCAGGCGTCGAGTCCATCGCGCGCGATCTCCGCCAGCATGCGATGCGCCACCGTACCGATGGCCGCCGCATTCGCCTGCGCCCAATCGAACGGCACTGCGTCGGCCGCAATCGCCTCGGGTCCGCCCGCAATAACCAGTGCAACAGGCGGCGCTTCGGCGTGCCAAGCCAGCGGCAACCGCAACAAGGGCTGGGTGGCGAATGGCGGCGAATCCGCTTCGTCGGGCGACGGGGCGACGGGCGGCGCCGGCGGCTGCGCGAGCGCTTCGACGGCCGGCCATAGTCGCGCCAATGCCGACTGCGACGGTGGCTCGCCCCACGTGCGCGCCTGCGTTTTTGAATCGGACTTGATCCGGGGTACCGCGGTCAGATGCAAGCGTCGCTTGGCGCGCGTGCAGCCGACGTACATCAGGCGCGCCAATTCCGCCGTGCCCTCATCGGCGTCGATCCCTTTCAGATATTCATACACCGGTTCGGGCGCACTGGCGGCGCCGGTGCGTGCGTGCAGCGGCGCCAGCAGCAGAACCTTGCCGCGCGGTACCTGCTCGCGCAGGCGCCAGCGCAGCGGCGGGCTCTCGCCTTGTCGCGTGGTGCGCGCCAGTCCCGGCAGGATCACCGTATCGAACTCCAGGCCCTTGGCCTTATGCAGCGTCATCACCTGGACCGATCCGGGCGCAGCGGGCGTTGCTTCGGCATAGAGCTTGTCGGCGAGCAGCACGAATTCGTCCCAGTCGCGCAGGTCGCCGCCTTGTCCGTGCGCCGCCAGCAGCTTAAAGTACCGGGACGCACCGTCAATGTCGACATCGCTGTCGCCGCAGGCGGGTCCACCCAGCGCCATCCATGCCGCGCGTACCGTGTCCTGCAATGGCATGCGGCCGCGGGCGGCCAAGGCCGGCGCCAGTGCGGCACGCAGCCGCGCGATGCGCGCCCGGCCATCCGCCGAGAGGTGCGCCAGTATTGCGTCGTCGGCGATGGCGGCGAGAACCGTGGCCGTGCGGGCCTTGTCAGCAATGACAAGAAGGTCCGCGAGCGTGAGTCCGCACCACGGCGCGCGCAGCAACGCCATTCCCGCGATGCCATCCGCTGGTTGCGTGAGTGCGCGCGTCAAGGTCAGCAGGTCGCGGGTGGCCAGCCGCTCGGACAATGCTTCGAGGTCGACCGCCGTGAAGGGAATGTCCGCCTTGCGCAGCGCCGGCAGGATCGACGCGAGGTGCGCGCGCGAGCGTACGAGGATCGCGATGTCCTCGGCACCGTCGCGCTGCGCGGTGCGCACGTGCGCCAGAACGCCGTCCGTCTCGGCATCCGCGTCGGCATAAAGCTCCACCGTCGGCACGGCGCCATCGGCATGCCCGCGCGTGGCCAGCACCGGCGCATAGCCGACCGCCCCGCGCGCCGGATCGGAGGCCGACCCCAACACCTGGGGAAACACCGCATTGATCCAGTCGACCACCGGTGCGCGGGAGCGAAAATTGCGCGTGAGTTGCAGGCACTCGACGGCGATATGGTTGATGCGACCGGCGGCCTGCGCGTCGAGGAAGATGCGCACCTCCGCTTCGCGGAAACGGTAGATCGATTGCATCGGATCGCCTACCGCGAATAACGTGCGGCCATCGCCCGGCGACCATCCGGACGTCAGACGCGCAATCAACTCGAGGTGCGTCCACGACGTATCCTGGAACTCGTCGACCAGCACATGTGCAATGGAGAGATCGGCCGCCAGCAGCAGGTCGCCAGGCGCTTCGGCGTCGCCGAGCGCGGTCAACGCGCGCAGCGTGGCTTCGCTGAAATCCGTTTCGCCGGTGCGTGCAAATACCAGTTGCAACTGCGCCGCCAGCGTGGGCAGCAGCGCCAGCGTGGCCGCGACAAAGGCCCATGCCGCGTCGCTGTAGCGGGCCGGCGGCAGCGTGCGCACCGTGTGCAACGCCGCGACGAATCCCGGGATCGCGTCGGCCGCGGCAATCCACGCCAGCATCGCGGCTTTCG
>JBKJSU010000459.1:0-2733 GCA_046594415.1 Casimicrobiaceae bacterium
TCGGAAACCTCGGTGACGATGTGATAGAGGTAGCGGCGGCTGCGCTCGATCATCCGCGCCATGTACTCGGGTCGCGACGAATACCACTGCTCCCACTTTTCGACGAGCGGATCATTCGCCAGATCGGGAATTGCATATCCGGCGACGATGCGCTCCCAGAGGTCGCCTGCCGGGGGCGGCAGTGGCTCGAGATCCGCGCCTGCCGCGGATGGGAACAGTTCTGGCTCCTTCGGCTTCGCCACCGCCGCGACCACCCGCGCGGGCGGTGCCGGGTCCGGCGCCTTCACGATCTCAGGCGCTGGCGAGGCGATCGGTGCCGGCGGTGCCGTCGCACAGGCCGACAGGACCAGTCCGGCGATGACTATCAAGGCTATTCGCAATTCGTGATCCTTGTTAAAGCAAACCGGCGCCGCAGGGTTCGGCGCTGCATGGACGGCGATGGTAGGCCGCCGGCGGTGGGTGGGTCAACCCGCGCCGGCCGCCACGGCACTGCTGCCCGACACTTCAGAACTGGTTCTTCCACGCGCGCAACGCCGCGAATACCATGGTGTCGTCGGTGAGTTCGCGCCCGGCATGCGCTTGCGCCGCCGCCCTTACCTCGTCCACGCCAGCGCGCAGGAATGGATTGGTTGCGGCCTCGTCGGCGAGCGTGGATGGCACGGTGGGCACGCCACGCGCGCGCTTGTCCGCATCGCGCAACTGGCGCGCCGCCAGCGCCGTGTTGTGCGGTTCGACCGCCGCCGCGAAGCGCAGGTTGGCAAGCGTGTATTCGTGGGCGCAATAGACACGCGTGGCGGCCGGCAACCGCGCGCATGCTGACAGCGACGCCCACATCTGCGCCGGCGTGCCTTCGAACAGGCGCCCGCAGCCCGCGGCGAAGAGCGTATCTCCGCAGAACAGTGACGGCACGCCGTCAACGTCGCCGAAGTAGGCGATATGCCCGGCGGTATGGCCCGGCACATCGAGCACCGTGAAGCGCAGCGGCAGGCCGGGTACGTCGACCACGTCGTCCTGCGCCAGCGCGCGTGTGCGCCCGGGGATGCGCTCATGCGCCGGGCCGAACACAGGCACCCGATGCCGCGCCAGCAGCGCCTCGACGCCCCCCACGTGGTCGCCATGATGGTGCGTCGTGAGGATGGCGGTCAGCGCAAGGCCCTCGCGCGCGAGCACCTCCAGGACCGGCGCAGCATCGCCTGGATCGACCACCACGGCACGACCGCCGGCGTGCAGCAGCCATATGTAGTTGTCCGCAAAAGCCGGGATGGGGATAATCGCGATCATGGATGCATCTTCGGGACCTGCCACCGGTGTGTCAACGACGCTCGCGAACTGGTTCGCAACGCCGTTGGGGAAGTACCTGCTGGCGCGCGAGCAGGCGTACTTCGATCAGACCGTGGCCGACATCTTCGGGTTCCGTGCGCTGCAGATCGGCCTGCCCGATTGCCCGTTCCTTGGCCAGAGCAGGATCTCGTCGCGCTGGACACTCGACTACGATCCGCCCGGCGAGATCATTGCCGACCCGCACGAACTGCCTTTTGCCGAGAATACCTTCGATCTCATCGTGCTGCCTCATGCGCTCGAATTTACCGACGACCCGCACCTGATGCTGCGCGAGGCCTGGCGCGTGATCCGCCCCGAAGGACAGATCGTCATCGCCGGCTTCAATCCATTCTCGCTCTACGGGGCCAAGCGCTACTTCGGCCGCGCCCAGTCCCCACCATGGAACGGCAATTTCATCGCGCTCTACCGGTTGAAGGACTGGTTGACGCTGCTCGGCTTCGACGTGGTGGGCGGGCGTCTGGACGGCTACGCGCCGCCGTTCGCCAACCCCAGGTGGCTGCAGCGCTTCGGCTTCTTCGAGCGCACCGGCGATCGCTGGTGGCCCATTGCCGGGGGCGTCTATTTCCTGCGCGCCACCAAAAAAGTACTGGGCATGCGGGTGCTGACGCCGGCGTGGCAACGCCGCGAACGACGCGTGAAGGCACTGGCGCCCGCGCGCGTTCGCGAAAGCCTGACCACCGCGGATCGGCTGCAGCAATGAGCGCCGCCGGGTCGCCCCAAGGCGATCGCCCCCCAGGGGGAGCGGCGCAAAGCGCCGTTCGGGGTGGCGGTGCAAGCGCGGTGGTGATCTACACCGACGGGGCCTGCAAGGGCAATCCTGGCCCCGGCGGCTGGGGCGCACTGCTGCTGGCCGGAGAGTGCGAGCGCGAGATCTTCGGCGGCGAGGCGCTCACCACCAACAACCGGATGGAGCTCACGGCGGTGATCCGCGCGCTGGAGGCGTTGACGCGAACCACCACCGCGCAGGTCTATACCGACTCGCAATATGTGAAGAACGGCATCGAGACGTGGATCCACGGCTGGAAGCGCAACGGCTGGAAGACCGCGGACAAGAAGCCCGTCAAGAATGCCGAATTGTGGCGGGAGCTCGATGCGCTGGTCGCACAGCACGACGTGACGTGGCACTGGGTGAAGGGTCACGCCGACAACGCCGGCAACCTGCGCGCGGATGCTTTGGCCAATCGCGGCGTGGAGTCGCTTTCGAGCCCGTAAACGATATTTGTGGGATGGGCAAGTGCGGCTGGCAGGCGAGACCTCCGCCTCGCCGGGATGGCGCCGCATTGAACCTGCGCGGCTGAACCCTCCCCTACAGGACGTCGTTGGAGTCCGACGCGCCGCGCGCCTTCTCCAGGCGCTTCGCAAACACTTCCATCTCGCGCCCGGCCTGCTTGT
>JBKJSU010000065.1:0-2869 GCA_046594415.1 Casimicrobiaceae bacterium
CCGGGTCCGGCGTCGACGTGCCAGTGGTAATACTCGCCGGGCAGCGTCCGCTGCAGGTTGTAGCCGATGTCCTTGAATGCGTTGGCGGCAAAGAACGGGAAATCGAGCGCGAATTCGTTGAACGTGGCAACGAGCTGCTGCGCCAGCGTCTGGTCGATGTCGCGCCAGTCGTCGCGCCCGCTGATGCGCAGATCCGTCGAACGCTTGACGTCCGGCTTCTCGACGCCCGCCTGGCCGATGCGGCCGGGAACCTGCTGGTCGGCGCGGTCCTCGAAACGCCGGATCGCCTCGAGGCAAACGTCGGCGGGAAGCGCCCCGATCATCTCGTAGATGAAACTCTGCGGCTTGACTTCGCGGATGCGCGCGCTGGAAAACGTCATCGCTCACCCATGCAGCAACGCGGTGTTCTGCATCTCGCCGGAAGCGTCGACGTCCACGCCGGTGGTGCCGGGTACGCGGAGCGCAATATACGCGGCCATCAGCATCGCGGTCGTCTGGTTGCCGTTGATGATGCTGGTCAGGAGCTTGTCCGCGACAATCTGGCAACGCTGCAGCTGGTCGGGCCGCTGCACGTACTCCCGGCTCATCTGCCAGCCCCGATCCATGTCGCGGTCGAGCTTGGAGTGGAACTCGTCCGCCTCGCGCAGCAGGCCCTCCGGCACCTCGACCGCGTAGACCTGCTCCGCGATGACGACCTTGAAGTGCATCACGAAGCGTCGGCGTCTTTTTCGGACAGCGCCTTCCAGTGGGCCGCCGCGACGGGGTCGCGGGTGACACCGACGCCCTTTTCGTACATCGACGCGAGCATCGATCGCGATCCGGCGAGGCCCTGATCGGCGGCAAGCCTGAACCACCGCGCGGCTTCCGCGGGGTCGGATTTCGTGCATTCGCCCTGGAAATACATGAATCCCAAGCCGTGCTGCGCCAGCGCATTGCCCTGCTCGGCGGCAGCACGCATCCACCTGACCGCGCTCGCGCAGTTCTTCACCATGCCCAGCCCCACTTGCGCCATGATCGCCACGCGATACTGCGCGCGCGGATCGCCCTGCTCCGCCAGCGGCTGCAGCAGTTGCATCGCGCGCGCGAATTCCTTGGCCTCGAAGGCGGCCACGCCGCTCGCCATTTCAATGTCCAACCCTGACATGTTTCCTCCGTGGGACTATTATCGCCGAATCAGTCGAAGCGAACGTTCCCCATGGCCATTATCAGCACCCGACCTTCGATCGCTCTCGTCAAGACCCGCTGGCGCAACAAGGTAACGCGGACCCTTGCCGACCGCGCCGGCGTGATCGGCGCGAACGTCTGGAAAATCGCGCTCGAGATATTCAAGCACATGGAAAGGGACGGCTTCCGATTCGGCTCCGACCGGATGGTCACCGACGTCCTGGCCGAGTTCATCGCCTTTCTCGTTCAGCTCGTCGACCGCGCGGTATACGACAGATTGAGCGAAACCGACCGCGCGACACTCATCGGGGAATTGGCCCGTCACCTGGCGGCAACCATGGCCAACAACCAGCAGGACCTCTGCGGCCCCGGCGAATACCGCAAGCCTTTCATCGCCCTGCTCAACGCGCGCTTCGGCGAGTACGCCGAGTTCGTGTTTCGCGACAGCGAACCGCCCCTTCCCTGCCTGCTTTTTCTCGCCTCCAAGATCTCCGACGCCATGGCGAGCGGCGACAACAAGTGGGTGGTCGAACAGGTGATGGATGTCGAAGCCCCGGAAATGGTTCTGCTCATCCGGAAACTGGTCGAATTGACCGTGGATGCGGCGCCCGGCTAGCGATTGGCGGCCGTTCCCGCCCGCGCCGGGGAGTCGTCGAGCAGCGCGAACAACGCCGCCTCCCGGCCGGCCGGGTCGAGAGCGAGCAGTTCTGCGGCCGTCGCCAGCCAGCGCTCCCTGCCTTCGCCCACGACCGTCGCCAGCCGTTGCGTCGTGCCATCGCGGAGAAACTCCTCGTAAGCGTCGAGCGCCTGCGGAAACATGCGGCGCCGCGGCGCGTCGAGGCTGGCGAAATGGAAATGCAGCGCCGGCAGATTGGTGCGCTCGAGCAGAGCGGGCAGTGTCGACAGGCAGTCCGCAAGCAGGTCGCGGATCGCCCGCACCGCGGGCTCGCCGCGCGTGCGCGCCGCCGCCGTCGCCAGTTCCTGCCAGGCGACGCCCAGACGCTCGCCCGCCATCGCTTCGCCGACCTCGTGCAGGATCATGGATTCCGCTTCGTTGTCGGCCATGCGCCGCAATGCTGCATCGGCGTCGCCGTCGAAATCGTAGCTCGCAAGCGCTCGCGCCATGGCATTGTCCTGCTTGCGCAATTGCCACTCCTCGATTTTTTCCCAGAGGTAGCGGCGGACCGATTCCATGCGAATGAAGATAGTGCGGCCCTGGAGCATCGCCGGTGGCGCGGCCAGCTCGCGCGCGTGTTCGCCCGCTGCAATCAGGATGGTCAGCCCGGCGCGTTCGTCGACCCGAAGCAGCTGTCCAAGGAAGAACAGCGGCTTGCGGAAGCGCCCATAGCCCGCGCTGTATACGTAACCTCGCGGCAGCAGTTCCCGATTGGCAGTATCCGCGTCAAATGGATCGAGCGCTCCCCCGGCGAGAGGCAGCGGTGCGAAGGCCTCGGCTTCGAGGTCGTTCCATGCCCGCTCGCGCGTGTCCAGCCATGCGCCCAGTTCATCCTTGGAAAGAGCGTGGGCGAAGGGCAATCCACGCTCCCAGCGATAGTACTCGCGCATCTTCAGCAGAAAGGTGCACAGCCCGTAGTCGCCTGCGTACTGGGCATCGGAGATGTCGCAGTTGCGCTGCACCGTGTCGGTGAGTTTTCGCAGATCGTCGCCCATCACTGAAGCATATAATAACGAACTCACGTCTTCA
>JBKJSU010000414.1:0-5358 GCA_046594415.1 Casimicrobiaceae bacterium
CGCGAGCTGGATCGTGTTCTGGGCGATGTCGCGCTTCGCGGCGAGGTTGGGCGTGACATTCATATGCGCGTCGGCCAGCAGCAAGCCGCGGTTCTGGCTCGGCAGGTCGAGGAAATAAGCGTGCGAGAGGCGATGCTCGGTACGCAGGCCGAAGGCGGCGTCCACCACCGGCCGCAACAGGTCTTCCTTCGACAGGGTGCCCTTGATCAGTGCCGCGACACGTCCCACGCGGGCAAGCTCCGCTGCCCGTTCTCCGGCCGCGGCAGGGTCATCAGCACAGTCCACCAGCGCGAGACGCGTGATGTCGAGCCCGCCTTTGCCGGCGACGTCACGGATGCGTGCCTCGGGGCCGACCAGTGTGGGAGTGAGAAAACCGGCAAACGCGCCGGACAACGCGAGCTGGATGGACTCGAGGTCGCACGGGTAGACGAAGGCCGCAGCAAGCGGGGCCTGCCGGCGGGCCCGTTCGACGAGCTTCTGGAAGTGCGGACGCGTTGTCATGAAGCGCAGAGTGGCAAGGGCGGCCCCCGGTTGTCAATCCATCCCGACCGGAGGTGCATTCGACCGTGTGTCCGGTTGGTCGCGCCGCGGCGGCCCGGGGCACGGTCCATGTTGCGGTGCAGCTAGACCTTGCCTTTCCACGGCACGACCAGGCGCTCGATGTAGCGCATCAGGAGGTCGAACAGGTAAGCGATCACGCCGATGACGAAGATGCCCATGATCACGATGTCGGTACGCAGGAAATTGGACGCGCTGAGCACCATCTGGCCCAGGCCGAACGTGGCGGCAACCATCTCCGCGGCCACGAGCGTGGTCCAGCCGAAGCCGATGGCGATGCGCATCGACGTCAGAATTTCGGGCATCGCGCCGGGCACGATCACATGCCAGATCACCTGCCACTTCGATGCGCCCATCGAGTACGCGGCGTGGATCTGCTCCTGGGCCACCGAACGCACGCCGGCACGCGCGCTCATCGCCATCGGCGCGAAGCAGGCAAGGTAGATCAGCAGGATCTTGGCCGTCTCGTCGATGCCGAACCAGATCACGATCAACGGCAGGTAGGCGAGTGGCGGCAGCGGGCGGTAGAACTCGATCGGCGGATCGAAGATGCCGCGCATGATCCGCGACACGCCCATTGCGATGCCGATGGGAATGGCCGTGATGCAGGCCAGGAAAAACGCGGAGAAGACGCGCCACATGCTCCAGCCGAAGTGCGTCAGCAACGGCGCATCCGGCGTCTGGCCGGTGGCGGATTCGTAGAGGCGCAGCAGTACGTTTTCCGGCCGCGGCAGGAAGAGCGGCGGCACCCACTTCAGCCAGGCGGCCAGCCACCACAGGCCGAGCAGCACGACGATGGTGACGATCGAGATGAGCGTGCTGTTGCCCTCGCCGGGCGTGGCATAGCTTGAGACGCGGGGCTTGGCGGCTTTCATGCGCGGTGCTCCATCACTCGCCGCGCTCGCCGCCGTCGGCCGTGGCCTCGACTTCGCGGTTGTGGATCACCGCCAGCACTTCCTCGCGCACGCGGATGAAATCGGGGCTCGACTTGATCGCGCGGGCGTTGCCGGTCGCGACGAAACGGCGGCCGAAATCGAGCTTGTATTCGTGCGAGATCTTGCCGGGCCGCGGCGTCATCACGATGAGGTGCGTGGCGAGGAACAGCGCTTCCTCGACGCTGTGCGTGATGAAGAACACCATCTTGCCGGTGCGGTGCCACACCTGGAGGATCAGCTCCTGGATGGCCTCGCGCGTGAACGCATCGAGCGCCCCGAGCGGCTCGTCCATCAGCATCAGCGCCGGGTCGGACGCCAGCGCGCGCGCGATGCCCACGCGCTGCTGCATCCCGCCCGACAGTTCGTAGATGGCGCGTTCGGCGAAATCGGTGAGGCCCACGAGCTGCAGCTTCTCGAGCGCAATCCTGCGCCGTTCGGCGGCCGCCACGCCGCGCATCCGCAGTCCGAACTCAACGTTCTTCACCACGTTGAGCCAGGGCATCAGCGCGTGCTTCTGGAAGACCACGCCGCGATCGGCGCCGGGTCCGGTGACCAGCGTGCCATCGAGTTCGATTCCGCCGTCGGAAGGCGGCAGGAAGCCGGCGATGCACGACAGGAGCGTGGTCTTGCCGCAGCCGGAGGCCCCGATCGCGACGACGAAGTCGCCGTCGCGCATGTCGAGGTTGATGTTGGAGAGCGCGTCGACGGTACCGTGCCTTGTACCGTAACGTACGGACAGTCCGCGAATCGCGAGGTGCGGCAACGGGATGCTCCGCCGGGACGGCCGCGGCCGCCGAAAAAAGCGCGGCCCCGGAAATCCGGGACCGCGCGGATGGATTGCGCTGTCGAATGCGTCCTACTTCATCGCCTTGTTGACGTAGTCCGCCGTCACATTGGCGGAATAGTCCTTGGCCAGATCCTGCACGCGACCCTGGTCCTTGAGGAACTTGGCGGTTTCGGTCAGTGCCTTGGCGGCACCACCGGCCGCGCCGCCACCCAGCCATGCGTTGGAGGCCTGCTGCTGCAACGTGGGGAATGCATACAGGGCCATCGTGGCCGGGACATCCTCGGGCTTGGCGCCGGACCACTTCGCCACCGCGGCCACCTTGGCCGGGTCGGAGGTGAAGGCCTTGGCATTCTTGGTGTAATCGTTGTCCGCCTTGGCCGCGGCCTTGACCAGCGCCACCATGAAGTCGGCATTGTCCTTGGCCCACTTCTTCGACACCACCAGGCCGTCGAACGTGCACTTGCCCTTCGCGCACAACTCGCCGGACGTGACCAGCACCTTGCCGTTCTTCTTGGTGGTGGCCAGCGCCGGATCCCAGATGAACGCGCCGTCGATATCCCCGCGCGCCCACGCCGCTGCGATTTCAGGCGGCCGCATGTTGAGCACCTGGACGTCCGTGGGTTTGAGGCCCGCGAGTTCCATTGCATAGAGCAGATGGAAGTGGCTGGTGGACACGAACGGCGTGGCAATCTTCTTGCCCCTGAGGTCGGCCATCTTGGTGATGCCCGAACCGTCGCGGACCACCAGCGCCTCGGCGGCGCCGATGTCTTCGAGGATGTAGAAGATCTCGATGTCGAGGCCCTGACTGATGGCCGCGGCGATCGGCGAGCTGCCGGCTTCGCCGATCTGCACGTCGCCTGAGGCCATCGCGCGGATGACGTCGCCGCCGCCGCCGAATTGGCGCCAGTTGATCTTGTAGCCAGTGGCCTTTTCAACTTCGCCCTGCGCCTGCACCCAGCGGAACGGGATCACCATGTCCTGGTAGGCGAACGTGACCGTCTTCTGCGCCCATGCGGGCATGGCCGCGATCACGGCGAGCGCCGCGCCTGCCAACCATTTGCTCCATTGCTTCTGCATGCTGTTCTCCGGGTTCGGTGTCGTGATGGCGACGAAAGTGTGCTTACTCTACAGCGACTTCAAGGTCTTGCGCAGGATGTCCGCGATCATATCGATATGGCTACGCTCGGCGATCAGCGGCGGCGCCAGGATCGCGCAGTCGCCGGTGGTCTTCAAATGCAGGCCGTTGTCGAAGAGCTTCTTCTGCAGCAGGTGGCCACGCTTGCCCGGCGCACCATCGGCGTGCACGTCGATGGCGGCCATCATTCCGTAGCCGCGGATGTCGGCGACCACGGGCAGATCCTTCAGGCCGAAGATCGTGTCCTGGAAGTAGGGCGAAAGCGCGCGTCCGCGGGCGAAGAGATCCTCGTTCTTGTAAATGTCCAGCGTGGCGATGCCGGCGGCGCAGGACGCCGGATGCCCGGAATACGTGTAGCCGTGGAAGAACTCGATGGCGCCGTCGGCGGCCGCGCCCATGATCGTGTCGTGGATGCGTTCCGAAATGGCGACTGCGCCCATCGGCTGCGCGCCGTTGGTGATGGCCTTGGCCATCGTGATGATGTCGGGCGTGACGCCGAAGCTCTGCGCCGCAAACGGCTGGCCGGTGCGGCCCACGCCGGTGATCACCTCATCGAACACCAGCAGGATGCCGTGCTGGTCGCAGATCTCGCGCAGGCGCTGCAGGTAGCCGACCGGGGGCACGAGGCAGCCCGTCGAGCCGGCGATGGGTTCGACGAAGCATGCCGCGATGTTCTCCGCGCCGTACAGCGTGACGAAGCGCTGCAGGTCCTCCGCCAACTCGGCGCCGTGCGCGCCCTGACCTTGCGTGAACAGGTTCTGCGGCAGGTGCGTGTGCCGCATGTGCGCGATGCCCGGCAGCGTGGGACCGAACTTGCGCCGGTTGTTGACCATGCCCGACAGCGAAATGCCGCCGAAGTTGACGCCGTGGTAGGCCCGTTCGCGCGAGATGAACATGTTGCGGCCGCCCTGGCCGCGCGTCTGGTGATAGGCCAGCGCGACCTTCATCGCGGTGTCGACGGCTTCGGAGCCCGAATTGACGAAGAAGATGCGATTGAGATCGCCCGGTGTCAGCTCGGCGATGCGCGTGGCCAGCTCGAACTGCTTCGGGTGCCCGCGCGTGAACGGCGCGATGAAGTCGAGCTGGCGCAACTGCGCGCTGACCGCATCGGCAATCTCCTTGCGGCCGTGGCCGGCGGCGCAGCAGAAAAGCCCGGAGGCGGCGTCGATGAGCTGGCCGCCGTGGTCGTTCCAGTAGAACATCCCCTCGGCGCGCACGACCATCTTGGGGTCGTGCTTGAATTCACGGTTGGACGTGAAGGGCATCCACAGTTCGTCCAGTGAAATTTGGCGTGCGACAGTCTGGTCCTGCAGCGTGAGTTCGGCGTGGCCCATGGTGGTCTCCGTTTTGGGGGCAGCGATCGTTGCGGCGAAGGGATAAAGTGTACGCTCAAGCGATGCCGTTTTCGAGGCTTCGGGCTGCGACGCCATGCCGGTCGCGGCGCCCCAGGGCGCCTATGGGCGCCGTCGCGTATCGTTGCGGTCACGGCATCCATGATGGAGTGGCACCATGCGCGTAGGCGTTCCGAAGGAAATCAAGGTACTCGAGAATCGTGTCGGCCTCACCCCGGCCTCGGTGCACGAGTTCGTGGTCCACGGCCACGAGGTGCTGGTCGAACGCAATGCCGGCGCCGGGATCGGCATGGGCGACGACGCCTATGTGGCGGCAGGGGCGCGCATCGCGGCCGACGCCGAGGCGGTATTTGTCGGCGCGGACATGATCGTCAAGGTGAAGGAGCCGCAGGCGGTCGAATGCCGCCGGCTGCGGCAGGGCCAGGTCCTCTTCACTTACCTGCATCTCGCCCCAGACCCCGAGCAGACGCGCGCGCTGGTCGACAGCGGCGCGGTCTGCATCGCCTACGAGACGGTGACGTCGGCCAGCGGCGGCCTGCCGTTGCTGGCGCCGATGTCGGAGGTGGCCGGTCGCATGGCGGTGCAGGCCGG